>CADEEU010000011.1 GCA_902826385.1 uncultured Acidobacteriota bacterium
TGATTTCTCGGCTGCTCCGGCCGCGGCGGCTCAGGTTCGGTCGGCGGTACCGGTGCTATCATCATCGACATTTCGAACTCTTCGTTACCCAGCCCGATATCAATCGCGTAGATGCTGAAAACCACGGCGGTAAGGAACAAAATGCCGACCAGCGTTCCAGAAACCAAAAAATACCGGCTTCGGCCCTTTGTGGCGGCACCGTCCGAATCGGAAACGATCATCTTGTCAAACATGGGACTTTTTCCTCCAATTTCAATGCCGGTGCCAACCGTCGATTGATTAGACACCGGTTGGAGGATTTTGTTCCAGCTTGTTTAGCTATGAAGAAACTTCGGAAGGTTAGTCGGCATTTTTGATGGAAATGATTTCGGCCGCGATCGAAACAGCGATCTCCTCGGGTGTGCGGCTGTTGATGTCGAGGCCGATCGGCGTGCGGATGTGTTCGGTACGGTGGCCGTCCTCACGCAGCGACCTGAGCAACACGCTCATTTTCGCTTTGCTGCCGAGGACGCCGAAGTATTTCAGGTCTTTGTCGATCAGTTGCCGGATCACCAACTCGTCCGACGCATAACCGAGCGTCATGACGACCACATATACTTCGTCACCCGACGGCACGAGTTCGGCAATCTTGTCGTAGCTTTCGATGATCGAGATCTCGTGGGCAAAGCGGTTTTTTTCTATCGTGTTCAACTCCGGCCGGTCGTCGAAGATGCGAATTCGGAAGCCCATTTTGGACATCACTTCGCTTAAAGCCAGTGCACAGTGGCCGCCGCCGATGATGTAAAGGTTTTGCTTGTCACCTAACCTTTCCTGATAAATAAATTCCGTTTCGCTTGTTTTCGAGAAATAGAATGGCGAGCCGTCGTGCGTGTTTTCAATAATTTGAACTCTCAGATTTGAAATCTCAAATGCCGCCGGTTCTTTTCTATTAAGACGGTCGACGATTTTATCGACCATCTGCAGGTCGCCTTTCGACAGTTGTTCAATCACGACCGTCTGCCTGCCTGAACAGATCATTCCACTCGCATTTGGCGAGTTTTTTTGATGGACTTGCTCGATTAAATGCGGCATTACACAGTCCGTTGCCGCACGTGGCTCGGACAAGATCACTTTAGCTTGCTCGACAAGCGCGACTTCCATCGCGCCGCCGCCGATGCTGCCACAAAGCTGCCCGTCAGAGCCAGCGGCCATTTTGTAACCCGCTCGGCCCGGGCTGCTGCCGGAACTTTCTGCGACGACTAAAAACATCACCGGCCCGTCCTTCACAAGCCGTTCGGCGATGAATTTCCATACTTCAATTTCGCGTGACACTTAGGAATTTTATCACTCAACGGTGGGATAGAGTGCGAGGAGAACTTTTTCCGGCGTAAATGGTGCGTCAAACGGAAGGGAAGCCGAAGGACTGAAAGCCTTGACGGCATTCCGAATCGCGAAATAGGCGCCGATACTGTACATCAGCGGCGGTTCGCCGACCGCTTTTGAGTTAAGCAGGGCGGCACTTTTGCGTTTTGTTTCAAGCGGCAGAATCGAAATGTCTTTCGGGACGGCGTAGATGTCGGGAACCTTGTATGTTGAGAATGCGTTGGATCGAAGCTTTCCATTCTCATCGTAAACGACTTCTTCCATCGTCATCCAGCCTAGTCCCTGCACGATGCCGCCTTCGACCTGGCCGTGGTCGATATCCGTGTTCATTGACGAGCCAAAATCGTGTGAGCACCGCACGAAATCTACTTCGTAACGCCCGCGTAGGCAGTCCACGGTGACACCTATCACCGCCGTTCCGTACACGTGATACGCAAACGGATTTCCTTTCGCGGTGCTCCAATCAAAACCGATCTCGGGCGTGGCGTAGTGTGCGTGTTCGCTAAGGTTGACGCGCTGCAAATGAGCCTCGGAAACAAGCGAATGCCAATCAAGATTGCTCTTTTCCTTTTTTCGATAGACGAACCGATCTTGTAATGACAGACCGGTTGTCGATTTGGCTTCGATCAATCCTTTGGCGACTTTTAGCAGCCGGCCTCGAATAGCTTCGCAAGCGGCCTCGGTTGCTTTGCCGTTCAAATCGGCAGCGGCGGAGGCAGCAGTTGGCGACGTGTTTGCAATGCGAAGCGTGTTTGCGGCGTGAATTTTGACGTATTCGATCGGCAGTCCGAAAACTCTTGCCGCGACTTGAGCGATTTTTGTATTGACGCCCTGGCCCATTTCAACAGCTCCGGTTGAAACGGCTACACTGCCGTCGTTGTAAACGTGGACCAGCGATCGGGCGTGATTCATCGGCGTTTTTGTAAACGATATGCCAAAGCACACCGGCATCACCGCAACACCCTTTTTCAGATATTTCGACCAGCCGTTGAATTCGAGAATTTCAGCCTGCAGCTTTGAAAAATCGAATTTCGAATTAGCCTGGGTCCACGTGCTTACCGCTTCGCTTTCGGCTTTTTGGCCGTAGGGGAATTCGTCGCCATTGTTGATGAGGTTCTTGCGCTGGATATCCGACGCTTTTACTTTCAGATTATCGGCCGCGTGGGCTATAGCCGATTCGATCACGAACATGCCTTGCGGCCCGCCGAAGCCGCGGAACGCGGTGTTAGGCGGCAGGTTCGTCCGGCAAGAGTATGCAGTTGCGGTGACGTTGGGGACGAAGTAAGAGTTGGTGCAATGAAACAGCGTGCGTTCCAAAACCGGCGGCGAAAGGTCGCAGGCGGCACCGGCATTTTGAAAGAACGTAACTTCGTAGGCGACGATCTTCAAATCGCGGTCAAGCCCGATCTTGTAATCGGCCGAGTAAGGATGACGTTTACCCGTCATCCTCATGTCTTCCATCCGGTGAAGCGCGTATTTAACCGGCCGTTTTGTTAACTGTGCCGCGACAGCGCAGATGCACGCCCATGCGTTTGCCTGGTCTTCCTTGCCGCCGAAACCTCCGCCAAGTCGCTGTACGTCGACCTCGACCTCGTGCATCTGCAATCCCGTAACTCGGCACACGGTTCGCTGAACGGCGGTCGGCCCTTGCGTGGACGAATAGATCCGCAGCCCACCTTTTTCTAACGGCAATGCATACGCACCCTGAGTTTCAATGTAAAGGTGTTCCTGCCCGTTTATGTCGGCACGGCCCTCGAAAACGTGATCACAGTTGGAGAAAGCGGACGCAGTGTCGCCGAGCACAAATTTCTTTGGCGGAATTATCAACGCACCGTTTGCCGCCGCCGTGCGCGGATCGGTTACTACGGCAAGCGGGTCGATCTTTACTTCGATCTTTTGTGCAGCCTTGCGCGCAAGCTCTTCACTCTCCGCCACGACGATCGCAATCGGTTGGCCCTGAAAATGGACCTCGCCGTCTGCCAACAGCGGTTCGTCCGGCAGAATGCCGCCTATCTGATTTTCACCGACCAGGTCTTTCGCCGTGATAACACGCACAACACCGTCACTGGTCTCCGCGGCCCTCGTATTGACCGATCTCAATACTCCATGAGCGACAGGCGAGTCGGAAACGCACGCGTACAATGTGCCCCTAACAAACGGAACATCGTCCAGAAAAACGGACTCGCCGCGGACATGTGATTTTGAATCGAGGTTATGCATTAAGATTTCAATCCAAGCCAAAAAGCTCAAAAAAATGAGCCCGGAATAATTGTCTCAAAAGTAATCGCTTATATTGTTCAGACCCACGTACGTCAGAAATCGGCGATATCTCTGCCTGCATTACGACATTGGCTTCTTCGATCGTTTCTTTATTTATCGTTCTGCCGCAGAGAAATATCGAAGTCTCTCGCAAGTAGAGAGGAGTCGGGGCAACGCCGCCGGCGGCGAGGTGACAGTCTTTGATCGTAAATTCGATCTGCTGGGTTGGCGGTCCGCCTTTTTCGTTAAAGGCCGCAGCGAGCCAGGCTTCGTGCGTCGAAAATTGATCGCCACTGGTCAATGCGGGCGGCGTCCAGTCTTTACCGGGCGTGCCTTCGACGATGAGTGATATCGCTGTGTTGACCGTCGCGATGTCGAGGTATGTCCGCTTGCAAACCTTTTCGAAATTGAACCGAAAATCCGCCGCTGGTTTCGGGAAGCGGATCGCTTTTATGTATTCGCTTTCCGTTTTGGCCAGTTTTTTGTAATCGAGATAAAGATTTCTGAGAGGCATGTGCCGACCGTGTCCGAACACGACCTCGGCGTCGAGGGCGAGAAACCAGATTGTCATATCGCCTATCGGCGATGCGTTGATCAGGTTACCGCCGATAGTTGCCATGTTGCGTATCGGCGTCGACGACACCAGCTTTAGGTGCTCATACAGCTTAGGAAATGCCGACTGCATGACTGGCGAAAGAAGCAGATCGGTTACGGTAGCTGACGCTCCGACTTCGATCGTCTTTCCGAGATCGCGGATTTCCCTTAGCTCGTCGGAGTAGAAAAGATAGTCGGCAGAAGTTCCGGGCATCTCATCGGGTTTCTGAACATAGATATCCGTTCCGCCGGAAACGAAAACGGGATTTTCCGGCGGCAGACTTTTGCCCTCGTCCGTTTTGATTCTCAGCAGCCGCCCGCCAATCTCCGAAAAATAGCCCGGGACAAACTTATCGCGTCCTTCATTCCAGCGACCGCAAACTTCCTCGGCTGCGCGTTCGATGGATTTATAGCCCGTACAGCGGCATATGTTTCCGTCCATGGCTGAAACGGCAAGCTGCGGCATTTTGGCTGTGTCGTCGATACAGAAACCGGTCAGCGACATCACAAAGCCGACCGTACAAAATCCGCACTGCGAACCATTGTTATCGACCATCGCCTGCTGAACGGGCGTCAGCGATCCGTCAGCCGGGTTGATGCCTTCGATCGTGACGATGTGTTTTCCGGCGGCGTTCGCCAACGGCATCAGGCACGATGTCATCGAGCGGTAAGAGACGCTGCCGTTAATAAGTTCGCCGACAAGCAGCGTACAGGCACCGCAATCGCCCTCGCGGCAGCCGATCTTCGTGCCCTTCAGGTCTTTTTGGTAACGGACAAAATCAAGCACCGTCATGCCGGGCGGTGCATCGGTTGAAATGTCCTGATCGTTTAAGATGAATTGGGTCATGTCAATTCAATGAACAAATGCGTTTTTGGTATTTTTTGACCGAGAACCGGTCAGTATCGCCGAATAAAAACCACGCCGGCGGTGATCAATAAAATGCCGGCAATTCGTTGCCAATTGACCGGCCTGACGTCCACACCCAAGAGCCCAAAATGATCGATGACAAGCGTAACGATCATCTGTCCGGCGATTATCAAACTGAAAGTCATCGCCACGCCGATTCGCGGCACCAGCGTGACGGCGGCGGCGACAAAAAATGCTCCGAGCAATCCGCCTGCCCAGGCAATGGCCGGGGCGTTTTTTACGCCGGAAAGGTTGGCCAGCGGAACGCCCGAGATCAGCACATATAAAAACAACGCGACAGTGCCGACGAAAAACGAGATCAATGCAGCTAAAATCGGGCTGTCGACAAACGCGGCCATCTTGTTGTTGGTGGCCGCTTGGGTCGGCATCATCGCGCCGGCGAGCAGGGCGATCAGCAGATAAAGATATGTGTTGGACATCAGCGAAAAATCGCCTACCTGCGGAATGAAATCACAGAATTTGAGCTACTGCAAATGCCGCGACGGTCAATATTCTGTCTTATCGGTTTTGGCGATCCAGTTTTCGAACACCTTCAGGCCTTCTTCACGAAGCAACTTTTCGATCGGCAATTTCCGTTCGGAAAGATCGGCATGACACAACTCGCGATAGATAAATGCATCGTCAAAGCCAGCCGAAGCGGCGTCTTCGCGATCGCAGGCCATGTAAATTTGATTAGGCCGAGCCCAGTAAATCGCCCCCAGGCACATCGGGCATGGTTCGCACGACGTGTAAACGATGCAGCCTTCAAGCTGGAAAGCGTTCAGATTTTTGCATGCGTTCCTGATTGCGACAATCTCGGCATGCGCAGTCGGATCGTTTGTTGAAGTGACCTGATTTACACCTTCGCCGACGATCTTGCCATCCCGCGCAATGACGCAGCCGAACGGCCCGCCGACGTTTGAATCGACGCCTGCCTGCGCAAGCTC
This sequence comes from uncultured Acidobacteriota bacterium, assembly GCA_902826385.1. Classification (GTDB taxonomy): domain Bacteria; phylum Acidobacteriota; class Blastocatellia; order Pyrinomonadales; family Pyrinomonadaceae; genus OLB17. Next base: position 6,070 of record CADEEU010000011.1, read on the forward strand.
TATCGCTTTTCGCATCAATTGTTCGTGCGAACCGTTCACTGATTCTTTGGCTTGAGCTTTATCTCAAAGAGCTTTTTCCAGTTCTTACCGGTGACAAAAATCCGGTCGGAGGCTTCGTCGTAAGCTATTCCATTGAGGGTATTTTCATGTTCGCGATCTTCGTCCTGGTCGTCTGGAGAAATTCCGGCTAGATCGATCCAGCCTACAACGCGGCCGTTCGCCGGATCGATGCGCGCGATGATATTCGGTTTACCAAGGTTAGGCATTCTGCCCTGTGTCGTGCCGGTTTCGGTTTCTTCGGAGTGCCACACGTTCGCCCAAATTTCGCCTTTCACCCACTCAAGCTCGTTTAAAAGATAGAGAGGCTTTCCGCTGTCCTGCATGACCGGAACAGTGCGGGTGGTTTTAAAAGTTTGCGGGTCGATAAACTTCAGCAAATGGGTCCCATCGCTCATTATCAATTGCGTCCCGTCTGTGGTGAGGCCCCAACCTTCGCCCGTGTATTGCATCTCACGAAGCAGCTTAAAGTCCGCGAGATTATATTCCCACGCCATTCCGTCCCGCCACGAGATCTGATAGATCTTGTCGCCGATGGCCGTGATTCCCTCGCCAAATATTTCTTCGCTAAGGTCGTGTTTCTGCACAACCTTTCCGGTGGCGATCTCAACCTTGCGCAGCGTTGATTCACCCTCTTCTCCCGTGCCCTCGTAAAGAAAACCGTCGCGGAAGATCAGCCCTTGCGTGAACGCCTTTGGATCGTGCGGATAGGATTTAACGACCTCGTAAGAATAAACCGGTATAGATTTGGACACGGCTGCATTTTTGTTTGCATTCGATGTCGAATTAACGTTCGGCCCGTTTGCGGTACCTCCGCAGGAAACGGCAAAAAGCATCAATGATGCGATGAGATAAAACTTCATAAAAACTTATTTCGAGGCGGCCGCGGTAAGTGCCCGATCGATCGCGCCTTTGAAAGCCTCGATCGAGAGACGATTTAATTTCAGGCCGTTAACAAAGATCGTCGGCGTACCGCGTGCCCCAAGATTCATTGCTTCCGCCATATCTTTGCGCACCTCGGCGGCGGCTTTTTCGTCGCTCAAGTCTAACTCAAATTGTTTCACGTTCAAACCGAGTTCGGCGGCGTAATTTTTGAGCGAGGCCGCGTCGAGATTTTCCTGGTTGCGGTAAAGAACCTCGATGTACTCAAAAAACTTGCCCTGCTTGTTGGCCGCGTTTGCAGCTAAGGCCGCGCTAAAGGCATTTTCGTGCACCGACTCCAGCGGAAAATCGCGCACCACCAGCCTTGCCCTATCGCCGTAATCCGCCAGCACCTTTTTTAAAACTGGATGTGTAGCGGCGCACGCCGAACATTGAAAGTCGCTGAACATTATCACTGTCACAGGCGCGGTCGCTTTCCCAAACACGGGATCGTCATCTGCCGACACTTTGTGTGCGACCGGTGCAGGTTCGGCGATGGTGATTCTCACGGCAAATTTTTCGTAAAGACGCTTCTTTAAAGCATTCTCCAAGTCGGCACGTTCTTCATCGGTAAAATCGCGAAGCTTGTTTGTGACCTCGGTCGCGATCAGATCGCCAGCGTCTATGTTTCGCGATTTTGCTTCCTGTTCGACCAGCATCGAAAAGATCGTGTTATCAAGGTCCATCTTCGTTTGCGTCAGGATTTCAGCGCGAACGTCGTAAAAATGGGCCTTATTTCGCTCGTCAAATTCTCCGGCCGTCATGGATTTTCCCGAGATCGAGAAAATCACGTCCGCCGCTTGAAGGTTTGCTGCGTTTATGTCTTTTCCTGCAGCGAATTTGTGCTTTGACTTCAGCCTTTCGGCCAGATCGCCGATCGATTTTTGCTCAGCATTGCGGCGAAGAAAAGCTACGATCTGCGACCGGACCTGCTCAAGCGTTTGGTCACCGAAGGCCGCCCGGTTCGCGTCGAAAACGGTTTTGATCTCAACCGCTGTCGGGGCCGCAACTTTTTTCAGCTCCGACGCTGTCAAGGCCTCTTGGGTTGTATTCTGGGCCTTGGCTTCGGTTTCGATTAAAATGTCGCGAATCTGTTTTTCAACCAAACGCTTTCTTTCCGCCGCAACCGCCGCCTCTCGGCCGAGATAGTTTTTTCGAACATTCTCGGCCAGCGAGTTTGTGTTAAAGGTGAGCCCATTGGCCGTTGCAAGGACCTCATCGTTTTTTTGTCCCTGCGTTGCAGAAACAGTCAGGAACAAAAGCAGCACTGAGCATAAAAACTTCATAGGACTATCGATAAATGCGAATATTTTCGAAATAGATGAAAGGAAAATCGAACTGCTTAAGGTTATCACTTCTAACCGCGTAGCTAGAATTTATTCCTTGAGGCTGCTGCGAATTAAGACCGCTGCGAAAAAAATACTTCGACCTCGTGATTTTGATTCGAGAATGACTTCGAACGTTGTAGTCTGAGATCATTTGCAGCGTTTGTCGAGAAATGTTTCATCAACGAAATTTAACATAAAAAATGATTCCGTAGGAATGAACGACGCAGTGAAAAATAGACGTCTAACTAAACTCAAGAAACTGCCCCGAAAGTTTTTTCTTCGCGAGGAAACGATTTCAATAGCTCGCGATCTTTTAGGCAAGCTAATCGTAGTGCCGGACGAAAAGGGAAGTCGCGTTTCCGGGATGATCGTTGAGGTCGAAGCTTACTTGGGCGTGACCGACCGAGCGGCACACAGCTTTGGCGGGCGGCGAACCGCACGGAACGAGATTACTTACGGCAATGGCGGACACGTTTACGTTTTCTTTATTTACGGGATGTATTTTCAGTTGAACGTCGTCACCGGCCCTGCCGAACGGCCGCATGTCGTTCTCATCCGGGCCGTAGAACCGGTCGAGGGTATCGAAAAAATGCGCGAACGCCGCGGCCCGATGAAAGACAAGAATCTGACATCAGGCCCGGGAAAGTTATGCATCGCGTTTGCAATCGACCGCGGCCTAAATGGAGCCGATTTAACCAGCGACAAGATTTGGATCGAAGAGTATCGCTCGTTCAGAGACGATGAGATCGCAATCGGAAAACGCATCGGCATTGATTACGCTGGCGAGGATGCGGATAAACCATGGCGATTTTGGGTGAAGGGGAATCAATTTGTCAGCAAGATGCCGGGGCCCGCGCGTTAGTAACACAGACGTTCTGTTACGCCCTTGCTACCAGCGGGCTTCTGCAGTCATCCGCATCCCATATTTCGGTCGCAGTGTGATCATCGGGCTGAGGCCGAATTTTTGTTCGGGGACAATGCGAAGTTTCCATCGTTGGGCGAGAATCGCAAGCAGCAAAATTGCTTCCGTCCATGCAAAGCTTTCACCGATGCAGCGTCGGACGCCGCCGCCGAACGGAAAGTAGATGAACTTTTGGCCTGCTTCTTTTACACTTTGCTTTTCCCAACGTTCGGGCTGGAATGCTTCCGGATTCTCCCAGAAGCGCGGATCGTGGTGGATTACGTACTGGCTCATCAATATCAGCGAGCGTTTCGGTATATGGTAACCGTTAAGCTCGTGATCTTCCGTCCCGATTCTTCCCACAGTCCAGGCGGGCGGAAAGAGCCGCATCGATTCGGCCACGACGTGCTCGGTATATCGCAGATTTTGCAGATCGTCGATCGACGGTAGTCGCCCTTGCAAAACATCGTCGATTTCAGCGTGCAGTTTCGCCTCAGCTTCCCGGTTTTGCGAAAGCAGGTACCACGTCCACGTCAGAGCGTTCGCGGTTGTTTCGTGACCGGCGAGGAAAAGCGTCAACACCTCGTCACGTATCTGCTCGTCATTCATGACGGTGCCGTCGTCCTCGTCCTGAGCGATGAGCAGCATCGAAAGCAGATCGCCTTTGTCTGTTCCCGAGCGCCGATGCTGATCGATGATCTGATAGATCAGCGCGTTCATTGTGTTGCGGGCGGCGTTGAAGCGACGCGATTGCGGCAGCGGCAGTTTCTGCAGCCATTCGGAAAAGGGAAGCAGCAAAAAATTGAACAAGCTTGTGAACGTAGTCATCGAACGGCCGACATCGTCCGCATCGTCCTCGACGTTGGCTGAAAAAAGCGTCTGGCCGACTATCCGCAGCGTCAACTGCATCATCTCGCGATCGATGTCGAGCGTTGCGCCGTCCGTCCACGAGTCAGCAGTTTTGGAAGCGTATTCGACCATCGATCGCGCGTACCCGGCGATGCGTTTGTGATGAAACGCCGGCTGGATCATCCGCCGCTGGCGAAGGTGAAAATCGCCCTCACTTGTCAGCAGGCCTTGCCCTAGAAGCGATTTTGCCCGCTGCAGGGCCCGGCCCTTGATGAATTTGTGATTGTTTACGACAAGAATGTCACGAATCAGCTCGGGATGTGCGGCCAGATACGCGGGCTGCGGACCAAGGCGAAAATAAGAAAGATCGCCGAGCGCGGCCTGCCGCGTTAAAAATGCGGTCGGGTCTTTTCGAAAAGACCGAAAATGGCCGCCGATAAAATCGGATTTCTGCGACGGCGGCAGTTCGTTTGCGGCCCGTGTTTTCATGATTAATGACAAGTCTATCAAATAACGAAACGACTTTCGCCGTTCAGGTTGGTGCGTGGAGTCTTGCGGGGCGCATACTCTTGCCTGACGAGTGGTCTCGAATGCTATACCGTTAGAATTTTCATCCGAAAACTGCTATTTTTATTGTTTATGACTGAACCGAAACCTAAGAAAATCAAACCCGATATTCGGGCGATTACGCGTCTTGTTCCGCCCAGCGGAAACCTTGTTCAGGGGCAATCTGAGCTGCCGATAGACCCGCAGTTGGCGAAGGAAGCGGCGGCGATCATTGCGGCCAGCCAGAACCATTATGGCGGAAGCGAAGGCGACAACAATCTGCGTAAAGCGGTGGCGGAGAAAATTGCGGCCTACAACGGTATCTCGCTGGACGTCGATGCAAAGCCGCTGGAGCTGATGGTCACGAACGGCGGGACCGGAGCGTTGATCGGCTTGACGCAGGCGTATCTTCGCGGCAAATCGGCGTTGGTCTTTGAACCTTACTATCCTTACCACCGTAGAATTCTGGAAGAGTTTGGCGGAAAAACCGAGGCGTTCGATCTTGATCCCGAGCTGAAGTTTGAAAAGGACGCGCTACTTGCCCGCTGCAAGGAGCTTAAAGACAGGGCAGAGTTTCCGTTGAAAGCAATTATCGTCTGTTCACCGGCGAATCCGACCGGTAAGGTGATGTCACAGGCCGAATTGGAAGACATCGCCGACGTGGCGAAGGAACTCGATTTACTCGTAATCTCGGACGAGGTTTATGAGCATTACGTTACGGGTGAGAATCCACACACTCCGATCGCCACGCTGTCGGATATGCACGAGCGGACTATTACCGTAAATTCGTTCTCAAAATCGTGGAACATCTCCGGGTGGAGGCTCGGCTACGCTTACGGCAAGGGCGAGTTGATCGCACCGATAAACAACGCCGCGAATGTGATCTATGTTTGCCCCGCGACGCCGCTGCAGGCCGCGTTGTCCAAAGTCCTAATGGCCGACAGCGATTATTATTCGAAACTGCGTGATAAATTCGACGGCAAACGTCATTCGTTTTCCGCAGGCCTCCGCGAGCTCGGTTTTGACATCTATGCTTCGGGCTCGGCGTTCTATATCTGGGCGCGAATCCCGGCCGACTATACCGATGCGATCTCGTTCAACGAAATGCTGATGGAAAAAGCCGGAGTGGGAATGACGCCCGGAGCCGCGTTCGCCGACACTGACTCATGGGACCCGTATGTTCGAATCTGCATCGCGAGGGAAGATTCGGTTTTGGAAGGGGCGATGGAAAAACTGAAAAGCGTTCTCGGTTAGGGAATGATGATAAAATAGAGGATAGAGGTGAGGCAAAAAAAGTATGATTCAAACCGCCGAGCAAATCATTGAATCGATTCGCGCATTGCCCGAGCCGGAGCGAAGTAAATTGTTGAGTCTTGCGGAGGCGGAAGCAAAACGTACTATCAGACCGAACGGCAAAACGGAAGGGCAAATCAACAAAAGCAGCGAACGTTTTCGACAAACTCAGCAATGGATAGACGAGCACAAGGATGAGTACGACGGGCAGTTTGTCGTACTCCATGGAGATCGCCTTGTGGCAAGCGGATCGGACTCCAAAGCGGTCTATGAAGAAGCTCTTGCTCAAGGTTATAAGTCGCCTTTTCTCAAGCGAATTAAGGCGAAAACTTTACCATTCGGGGGCTGGTAAATGACCGAGATTATCGAATTCGAATCCTCTCACGAATATAGTCTTGACAAGCCCGGTATTTCGATCAATGTGACCCTATCGCGCGCTGAGCGCTCGGTCGAACTGGAAGCGAACATCAACACCGGTTCAACCTATTGCATATTTGAGCGCCATTTTGCGACCGACTCGATCTTGAAGTCGAGACCGGTTTCAAGGTTGTAATCGGCACCGCGACAGGAACGTTTAATGCTTTCGGCCATGAAGTTACGATGACTTTCCTTGGATTTGAAGCCATCTCTACGATCTATTTTGCGGAGAGCGAATATTTCGACCGCAACGTATTGGGCCGCATCGGCTTTCTGGATCGGCTAAAATCAGGCTTGATCGAACCTGAAGCCAAGTTATTTTTGAGTCGCTACCAACGATAAGCTGTAAAAATATGACCATCGCTAAAAGAATATCCGCACTTTCTTTGTCATTTTGTTTTTTACTGAACATTCCTTTGGTATTTGCCGACGACGGCATGTGGACGTTTGACAATCCGCCGCTGAAGCAGTGGAAGGAGCGTTATAACTTCGAACCGTCGAAGGAATGGATGGACCGGCTGCGGTTGGCGTCGGTAAAATTTCCCGGTGCGTCCGGCGTTTTTGTGTCGCCGAACGGGTTGATCGCGACCAACCATCACGTGGCGTCCGGCTTTATCGAGCGGCTTTCGACCAAAGAACGCGATCTGCTTAAGAACGGTTTCTACGCCAAGACGCAGGCCGAAGAGTTGAAGGTGCCGGACGGAAATGTTTCGATCCTGGAATCTTACGATAACGTCACTGAACGCGTGCACAACGCGGCGAAGTCGGGCACGAGCGATGCCGATTCCGCGACGAACCGGACGGCCGAAATAGCGGCAATCGAAAAGGACTGTCCGTCGGCCTTGAGGTGCGAGGTCGTTTCGCTTTACAGCGGCGGCGAATATTGGCTTTATCGGTTCAAACGCTACACCGATGTGCGTCTTGTGATGGCTCCCGAAGAGCAGGCGGCTTTCTTTGGCGGTGATTTCGACAACTTTGTCTATCCGCGGCACGATCTAGATTTTACTTTCGTGCGTGTTTACGAAAACGACAGGCCGGCGTCGACACCGAATTTTCTTAAGTGGTCAGCGACGGGTGCTCCGGATGGCGAATTCGTCGTCGTTTCGGGCTATCCGGGATCGACTGCGCGATTGCTTACCGTCTCACAACTCACGTACCAGCGCGATGTCGGCAATCCGCTGCAGGAAAAGGTTTGGAAGACTCGTCGAAAGGCGTTGGAAGATTATTCGAAACGCAATGCCGAAGCGATGAGGCAAGCCAATCCCGGAATGCGTTCATTGGCAAACTCGCTTAAGCGTCTTGAAGGCCAGCAGAACGGTTTGCTGAATCCCCGTAATTTCGCTCGTAAGGAAGCAGAAGAAAAAGATCTTCGCGACAAGCTTGCGGCAAAACCCGACCTCGACAAATTGTACGCTCCGGCCTGGGAAGCGATTGCCAAGGCCTATGCCGATGTTCCCGCAAGGGCAAACCAGCTTGCGTTTTCTAGCCTTGGCTCCTCGCGGCTTGCGACTATCGCCCAACAGATCGTCACGTATCAGATCGAAGCAGCAAAACCGAACGCCCAGCGTTATCCGGAGTTTCGCGACGCTCGGCTTGAGGCGTTCAAGACTTCGTTGCTCTCGCCCGCCCCGATCTATCCCGAGATGGAAGAAGCGGCCCTGACCGCGTGGATGATAGAAGCGCGCAACGTCCTCGGCGCCGACGATCCTTTTATCAAGGCTGCTTTGGGTGATGCCGAGCCGGCGGAAGTTGTTGGCCGCGCGGTGCGCGAAACGAAGTTGATAGATCCGGCTGCCCGCAAGGCCATGCTCGAAGGCGGTGTGGCCGCGGTCAATGCATCGACCGATCCGATGGTCACGCTTGCCCGTCGCGTCGAACCGGTAATCCGAGCATTGCGCGAGTGGAATGAAAAGAACGTCACTAATGTCGAAACCGCCAACGGCACTAAGATCGCTCAAGCGCGATTTGCGGTGTATGGCAAGAACATGCCGCCTGACGCCAACTCGCATCTGCGCATTTGCTACGGTGTGGTCAAAGGTTATGACGAAGACACGACGCTTGTGCCTTACAAGACGACCTACTTTGGCCTTTACGACCGCAATCTGAGTTTTAACGACAAGTCGCCGTTCGACCTGCCCCAACGTTTTAAGGACCGCCGCGACAAGGTCGATCTGTCAACGCCGCTGAATTTTGTTTACACCGCCGACACCATCGGAGGCAACAGCGGCTCGCCGGTCGTCAATCGTAAAGGCGAGGTCGTCGGGCTGAACTTCGACAGCAATAACCAGAAACTCTCTAACCGCTATTGGTACATCGAAGAAGCCGAAGGCTCACGCGCCGTCGGCGTACATAGCGCCGGCATCATCGAAGCCTTGCGAAAGATCTATGATGCTCCGGAACTTGTGAGCGAGCTGATTGGAAAGTAACCGGTTCAATCCTGAGAGGTTATTATTATTGCGGAATGTCGAAACACGTTTTGGCTATGGTCACGAATTTTTCGCTATTCTTATGGCCATAGTCTTCTCCGTTCCAAAGCACCAGCGAGTTTGTCACAAGTTCGAATTGGTTTCCGGTCATGTCCGGATAGGCAGCCTTCCAGCCGGAACAGCTTTGCTTTCTAACGATCGCGCGGATCGCAGATCGAAGTGCGGGGATAAATAGCGACGGGTTAAGTGCCTCGTTCAGATGGTCTGAGATGAAGGGCAAAAGGAGAGTGCTTCTCCATGCGCGAGTTCGGTTTATTTTCCACACGCCGTCGGTTAGAACTGTTGACGCGGGCCGCACTTGGCCGCCGATCGTAAGGGGTCTTGTCAGGCCTTGATAGAATTGCATTCCGGCGTAATTGGCAGCTAGATCGGCATTTGAAAATACTCCGCTTACGAAGGTTCCATAATAAGTGAACTCGGACACTCTGCCCCATTCGACTGCCTTCTTTGTTGCCTCGGATTTGGTCTTGCCTTTTGCCGCGGCTCGTGAATAGATGCGGTGATAGGTGTAACCTTGCTGGAAAAAGTGAGCGATCTTATCCGTTCCGAAGCTGTGGCCGTACATTTTTACGGTCGGGCTGATAGTAAAATAGTTGGTGGGCAGATAGATGAATATCGAGCTGCCAAAACTGGTTTTATAACGGGCCGGCTGTCCGCGAAAGTTATGCGAATCCATCCACGTGCCGGCTTTTGTAGATGCAACAATGCCGGAGCCGAGCAACTTGTAAAGTTCGCGGGCGACTGCTTCGTCGGAACGAAGATAGGCGAGTTTCTTCTTCTGGGACTGCGGCGTGCCGCACTTACTTTGACTTAGATCGTTCTGGCATTTTTGGAGCCGAATGATCTCGGCGTTGAGCTTGTCGATTGCCTTGACCAGATTCTCTTCCGTGTATTCCGCAACCTCATCTCCGATATCGGCTAGAGGTGTCGGTGGAAGGTTGTACTGATCGGTCTCAAACGAAAACACAGCGGCCGTTTGCGTCAAAAGGGCGAACAGCAAAAATGCAGGTAACGAGATCGGCCTCATAATTTCGATATGACGAGATACGCCTGGCGTCTGCGACCAGTATATCGCGCATCGAGTGTTATTATTTCTAGATTATGCACTATCACCTCATCGGAATATGCGGCACAGCCATGGCATCGCTGGCCGGAATGCTGCAGTCACGCGGACATCGCGTCACTGGTTCGGACCAGAATGTTTATCCGCCAATGTCCACGCAGCTTGAAGATCTAGGGATCAAAATCCTAAATGGCTACAAGGCGGAGAATGCCGACATCGGTGCGGACGTAACGGTGGTCGGTAACGCGATCAGCCGCGGCAATCCGGAGTTGGAAGAAGTGCTTAATCGAAAGCTGCTGTACCGTTCGCAGGCGGAGATCGTAAGAGAAGAATTTATCCGCGGGCGTCGGTCGCTGGTTATTGCGGGAACGCATGGAAAGACGACGACCACGAGCATTGCGGCGTGGATGACCGATGTCGGCGGGCTTGATCCGAGTTTTCTTGTCGGCGGCATCGTGCAGAATTTCGACGCGAGTTTTCGCGTTACCGACAGCGACTATTTTGTGATCGAGGGCGACGAATACGATACCGCCTACTTCGACAAAAAGCCGAAGTTCATGCATTACCTGCCCGAGATCGCGATCGTCAACAACATCGAGTTCGATCACGCTGACATCTATCGTGATCTGCATGAGATCAAGTTTCAATTCTCGCGTTTGATGAATCTCGTTCCGGGCAACGGCCGGCTTATCTGCGGGATAGATTCGCCGGTTGTCCGCGAAGTACTTGCGGAGATGGAAGGGAAGTTGTTCACGACTCTGGAAACTTTCGGCCTTTCAGACGATGCAAAGTGGCAGGCCAGATACATTGATTTCAGCGGTGACGTGACGCGTTTCACCGTTTTTCATGACGGCAAATCTTTCGGCGAATTTGAAACGTATCTGATCGGCGAGTTCAATGTGCGTAATTGCCTGGCCGTCATCATTGCCGCCGACGCGTGGGGAATCTCGAAAGAAAAGATCCAGGAAGCGTTTCGCACTTTCAAATCGGTTAAGCGCCGCGTCGAGGTTCGCGGGGTCGAAAATGGAGTGACCGTGATCGACGATTTTGCTCACCATCCGACAGCCGTTGAGGAAACCCTGAAAGCCCTGCGCATGAAATACGACGGACGGCGGTTGATCGCGGTTTTCGAACCTCGCTCTTGGTCGTCTCGCCTTGCCATCTTTCAAGAACCGTACGGCAAAGCGTTCTCGTACGCCGACTACGTCATCATCGCCGGCGTTTACAACACATCGAAAGCAAGCGAGCTTGGCAAGGTCCTCGACACTAACGAATTGGTGAAAGACATCGAGTTGAAAGGCAAGCCCGCTTTTTCATTTCCGGACGCCGATTCCATCGTCGAACATTTGACGCCTGAAATGAAAGACGGCGATGTGGTTGCGATCATGTCGAACGGCGGGTTTGGCGGAATTCACGATAAGGTCCTCGGTGTCCTGAAGTCTCGTTAAAAATTCTGAGTCTATTCGGTTCGTCGCAAACAAAAAAGTTCCGGCCAAACATTAGCTTGGCCGGAACTTTTTTCAATTAAGCGAAAACTACTTCTTAGCAGCCGGCTTTTTGGCAGCCGGTTTCTTTGCAGCAGCTTTCTTCGGAGCGGCTTTCTTAGCAGCCGGTTTCTTAGCAGCAGCTTTTTTGGCGGCCGGTTTAGCGGTCGTCTTCTTAGCAGCAGCTTTCTTTGCTACGGGTTTCTTAGCAGCGGCTTTCTTGGCGGCCGGTTTAGCGGTCGTCTTTTTTGCTGCTGCTTTCTTTGCAGGTGCTTTCTTTGCTGCAGGTTTCTTAGCTGCAGGTTTCTTAGCAGCTGGTTTTTTGGTTGTTGCCATAGTTTATTATTATCCTCCGGTCTTTCTGTTTATAGTCCAATGGACTTTTTTTGTGTGTGTTTGTTTTCGAAGTATTGACCAAAAAGCCAACACGAAAACATCGTGATCGAACCAACTTAACTCTCCCTTATCTTTACGGAGTGTAGGGTTCGAAACCTTTTTTCAAAATTTTCAATCGGGTGTTCAGAAGACGTGTGCAGTTTGTTGCTTCTTTGTGTTTGCGTGATCGATCAGGTACTTGATTATTGAAGCTTGGCGAAAGATCTGAGTTGTGCGATTCCTAATTCTCCTTTTTAAGACCGTTGTCACTTTTCTCAACGGCGATTAGCAACACTCTAACAGTCTCTGATTTTCATTTGTGCGGAAGCCCCGAGTGACATCGTATCAAAAAAGTTTTTGACTGCGAGTCGGAAAATGTTATCACGCTAGCGCGCATTAACAAATTCAAAAATAATTTTATTACATATCTGCAAATAAAAAAATAAAAAAATGAAAAAATGAAAAAATATTTTTTGGTGCGTGAAGAGAAAAAGATGCGCGTATTTTAACGAAGGACAAAAAAGTAAATTGAAATTTCTTACAGCAATCTCTTAAGAAGCAGACGAGAAAACATCGACGAGCTGTTTTTCTTTTCAAGAACTGTTCACATCATTCTGTCGGCATTTCATTTTTGATAATTTACAAAATCAAGAAATCGCCAATAAATACAGGCGTTCCACGTGTTTCTCAAAATCAATGCAATCTAGTTCACTAGGGAAAACAGAATTGTCGAAATAGGTGTGCGATCGTTTTTAGTCTTCACGAAAGCAGATCGAGAAAGTTTTTCAGCCAATCTAATTTTCGCGGTTTACTCGCATCTTCCTAAAATCGAAATGCAAAAATCGACGATGAAAAAAAGTGAAATTTTTTTCACAGTAAATCTTTTTTTGTCATTCGATGCGCTGTAAACGGAAAATTCCGTGATATCGGAGACCGCTCAAGAAATCACTTCACGACCTCAAAATTAAAATAGAATGTGTAACCGGTGGTCACATCAGTGCAGGAACGGTAGGAACATCTCAGGCTAGATGCTCCCCACTCGCGGAATCCCGGAAGAGAAAAACGGTTAGGGGTCAGGATAGGAATTCGAAGCTTTAATCTCTTTCGCCACGTACGCTCGTGCAGCGGATATTCTTCCGTCATTCCCGTTCTTCTCTTCTTTTCCTCTCATCGCTCCGTGTCAACGGAAAGAGTTTTGTGACCGCAGAACAAGAAGAATAAAAGGGGGGAAAATAGCTAGTGAGCAGCGTTCGCGACGGTACTCATCGGTGTTGCGATAATCGACAAAACATTGCATAATTCCGAGTGTTTTTGCTCTCAAAGAGTGTGTCTTGATAGACGCTCCCGTCCACGATTTTAGCGACGCTTCCGGTTCGGTTTAGAGAGTTTGTCCGTGGTTAATGAAGCAGCTGAAATTTCGGAACAGGGAACGTCGCTCACGGTGACTGCTCTTCCAGCTTTCTCGCCGGCCTGTTTGCTTCGTCAGGAAAATAATTTGAAAAAAGATGAGTAATAAATTGTATGTCGGCAACTTGTCGTTTCGCGTGACAAGTGAAGATCTTCAAGAGTATTTCGGCGCGGCTGGTGTGGTCGAATCCGCCAATGTCGTATTCGATCGTGAAACCGGACGCTCTCGCGGCTTTGGATTTGTTGAAATGGCTACCGAAGAAGATGCGAACAGCGCCATTGCGCAGTTCAACGGACAGGAATACGAGGGAAGGAATATGGTTGTGAACGAGGCCCGGCCCCGCGAGGACCGCGGAGGACGCGGCAGCGGCGGTCGCGGAAATTACAACAGTGGCGGCTACGGCGGCGGCGGTTGGTAAAATAAAATCGTCAAAAAGTGAAAAGGTGTTAAAGACGCACTTTGCATAACTTTTCCACCTTTTCCCTTTTTCACGTTGGCACCTTACTCGATCTTCCCGTTAAATTTCGCGAGCATCAGAACAATATCGTCTATTAATCCAGTCCGAGTTCTCGTCACCGGAACTCCATTGACGACAAACGAAACAACCAACTGCTCGCCGCCCGCCGTCGTCATATAACCTGAAAGTGCCGACACCTGATCTATCGTTCCAGTTTTGCCGCGAATATTTCCCTGGGCCAGTGTCCCTCTAAATCGATTTGCAAGCGTTCCGTCGACGCCGCCTATTGTTAATGAATCTCGCCACGCTTGCGCGAACTTGCTTTGCTTCGACATATAAACGTAAAGCTGCACGACGGCCGACGGGGTGATCAGGTTATGCCGCGAAAGGCCGCTGCCGTCATATTGAATCACTCCGTCCTCGGCAACGCCGATCCGCGTCAGAAAATTTTTCACTTCCGTTTTTCCCAACGATGCGCTGTCGGGCATCGCCGCTCCCGGTGCAAGCAGAATAAGCTTGCGCGACTCTTCACCCATCGTCCAAAGCAAAGTTTCGGTGTACATGTTCTGGCTCGGCTTCATCGTTTTCGCGGCGATAAGCGAAAGCGGCGGCGATTCCAGCTTTGCGATCTCGACAGGATCCGTCGATATCGTCGTGGCAGGTTTTACTCGATACTGTCCGGTAACGACAACGCCTCGCTGCTCCAGTCTTTGCTTTAATAATGCGGCGAACAGTTCCGCCGGCCTCGACACGGCGACCGGGCCGCTGAATCCGGCGTTTCCGCTCGGCAGCGTGCCGGTAATTTCCAACACGTTTTGTCCGAGCAGTTTTTCGATCTTCAACGTTCGCACCGATCCGGCGGCCGTCGTCGTGCAGGTGTTCCTAATTCGATAAACGGCATTGAAAGGAGCGATATTAACCGAACAGCCATAGCCGACCGGGCCCGGCTTTATCGTTAGATCGACGGCGTTGTCGTTTAGCGAAAGCGCCGACACCTCGGCGCCGTAATACCATTGCAGATCGTCCCACTCCCAACTCTCGGGGATCGGGCTACCTTTAAAGTAAGAATCGTCGGTGACGATCGAGCCTTCGATCCGCTTCACGCCCGCCGCCGCTATTTTGTCGACCAACCGATCAAGGCCCCTGAAGTAAACACCGTTTGAATCGCCTCCGGTCGCCGGCGTAACCGGGCCTTCTACCAAATTAAAAGCCGTTGAGATCGAAACATCGCCGCGTCCGTAAATACGAATATCTCCTTTGACCGTTCCGGCCGCATCGGGCATCGCGGCCGAGTATACGCTCGTCACAAACCGATAATCCGGTGTCAGTTTTTCCAGCGCCGCAGCAACCGTGAAATTTTTCATGTTCGAAGCCGGCATGAAATATTTCTCACTGTTCTGCTCGAACACCACCTTGCCGCTGTTCAACGTGACAATTTTGATGCCGATCTGCCCGCGATTAAGTTCCGGCCTGAACAAACGCCCGCGTATTTCCGTCTGCAAACTTTCCAGGGTTCTGGCAGAAGCCGGCATGGGCGTTTTTTCAACGACCACGATTTTAGCCGGAGTAGAAGTCGGCGTCGGTGTTTGAGCAAAGGCACCCGCAATTAACGCGGAAAAAACGAATAACAATGCGGCCGAATAACGCGGCTTATTTAGAGATATTGACAAAAGCACAGCCTCCTAAAAGTTTGCTGTCGTCAGGACAGCTTTGAAAATTAGATGCAAAAAAGCAGTAACAACATAATGTCGTTACTGCTCATTAATTACAAATTCAAACCTGCCTTACCAGCGGACCGGCCTTAGAGTCGGCCCGACTACGTGCGAACCTGCTATCACCTGCGGAGCGTCCGGACGGCTTGCATCATCGACGCGAACCTGGTGTGCGGCGTACCAAACGACCAGGTCCTGATCGACCGTCGCTTCGCCGTTAATCCACGGAGCCAGATAAGCTCCTGGATATTCCGGCCCGTCTGAATCGTCAAGTTCGGTCGGGGTCGAAGGTGTACCTTTAAAGCGCATCACCCAAAAATCTCCCGCGCCGAAGGTGTCCGTCAAATTGCCGCTGGCGTTGGTCACCAACCCGTCATTCAATCCCGGCACTAGCTGATAAGCTTCTTCACCCGTCGCGTTCTGTATCATCAGCGACCTGCTGGTCTGCGGTTTCTTGAAAAAGTCGCTTTCGGTTTCCACCAGCTTTTGATACCGGCGTCCGCGTTCCATCAGATAAATTTTGTTAGATGCGTTGACCACGTCGAAATCGAAGCGCCAGTAAACGTGATGAGTTCGCTGGATGCAGACGCACGAATCCGAGATCGACCCGAAACCATAACGCGGACGAATTGTGCCATCGGTGCCGAACCGCCATTCCATAATATAGCGGTACCAGCCGGCGTTCATTTCGGTCACCAGCACGACTTCAGTGCCATTGCCGACGTCCTGCGTATAGATCGCAACGCCCTGAAAATTACCTGTGTCGTTTCGCGATTCAACAACCGTGGTCGCCACTTGTCCGGCGGCCAGAATGCGAATTCCAGGTGCGATGTCCTGAGCTCCCGCGGCCGGTGCGTTAAAGAAACCTTCCGCAAATTGCCAGTCGCGATACGGGCCGCAGCTGTTTATGTATTTAACATTCAGGATCGGAGCATGGCCGCGTTTCAATACCAGCTTCCCTTTGTATTTAACGTCGCGGACCTCAAGTCCCGAGCGTTCGAATGCACGGCCGGAGGACGCCGACGGCCTGACCACCAGCATTTCCCACAGCGGATTGCCGCCCGTGTCGTTCACGGTCAGCGTCGCCTGTCCCGCCACGCCGTCGCCCGTGCTGCCCTGGCCACCGCTGGCGACGCCGCAGGCTTCCGGCGTCGCGGCCGAAGCCGGAGGCGCGTTGCCCTCGTATTTAACTATCTTGTTGTTCTTAAAACTGACACCGACGATCTCGTTCTCGCCCGTTCGCGGATTTTTGATGCCGATATTTACCAGCCGTTCTCCGTCGACTATCGTTGTCGGCGGCATCGGCTCGTAATATTCGAGGGTGCCCGTCTTCTTTCTAGCGATAACACCGGCATCCTGATCGACCACGCGGTAAGCGGCCTCAATTTCACCGACTCCCACGCCGACGCCCGCCGTACCGGTAACCCAGTACGACGTTATCGGCTCGGTTCCCGCAAAATGACCTTCGGCGTAAAGGGACATGTCCGTCGTGTAGTTAAAATAAACAACGCGGAAGCGCGTCGGTGGTTTGGAGCTTTGAGATCTTGTCTCGTTTTCACCGTCGTAAAGATACTCAAACCCGACCTCGCGATAGTTTGTACCGTTCAACTCGCGGCGGACCGTTTCGCTGTTTGCCGCACGCTGGCGGGCGGCGTCCACGTCGGCCTGCGTCGGGCCCCAGGGCACTGCCCTGATACTCAGCTTTTTCGCGGCCCTTTTGGACCGAGCCGTTACCTTTTCACCGTCGTTACCGGCTGCAAACGCCGCTGTCAGGCACAAACTCGTAAGTGCCAAAGCAAATAAAAACTTCCTGTACATTGATACTCCTTGAAGACGAAAAAGATCGAATAGGTGAAGAGAACAACAACTAATAGAAATAGCACCAATAATAGGTTTTGGTCAACATTTTTGGGCGCAAAGTGAGGAAGTCTTAAAAGTAGAAAGAGTCTCTCGGCGAACTCCGCGAAACCTCGGAGCCCTCTGCGATTAAATTTGATTAAATGCAGATTACAAAGAGGTTACGCAGAGTTTGCAGAAAAAGACTGCTTTGGAATCCTCGTAAGTTTTCGTTTGACCTTACGCTGATTAGGAATTTTCGGACA
>CADEEU010000012.1:0-2929 GCA_902826385.1 uncultured Acidobacteriota bacterium
GATAGCAAAATGATGGCCAAAAGTGAACTTGTCATACCGGTATTATTTTGTAGCCGGAGGTTAGCGCGGTTCACGGAGATTAGGGACTGTTAAAAAGCATTTTCTGATTGTCGTGTATCTGCGTTTAAGTCTTTCAGTAAACCATTCTTGCCTTCACCGTTCCCGGCACGTCCTTTAGAAGCTCAAACGCCTCCTTCGATAGCTTCGATTCGACATCCAAAATCACGTAGCCGATCTCGTCGTTCGTTTTTAAATACTGTCCCGTTATGTTGATGCCTCGGTCAGAAAGCCGCGAGTTTATCTCGCCGAGCACACCGGGAATGTTGCGGTGAATGTGCAAGATGCGGTGCGTTCCGGCCTGCGGCGGCAGCGAAACGGGCGGGACTGTGTGCGAGCCTTCGCTTGTGCCGAAGTCGAGATATTTGATCAGTTTTGAAGTTACGTCGAGGCCGATGCTTGCCTGGGCTTCCTCAGTCGAACCGCCGATATGCGGCGTGAGAATTACGTTCGGCAAATTTTGCAAGACGCTCTTGAACTCGTCGCCATTTTTCTCGGGCTCCTCAGGGAATACATCGACGGCGGCGCCCGATAGTTTGCCGCTTTTTAGAGCTCTGCTGACGGCATTGAGGTCGGCCACATCGCCGCGGCTGTGGTTGATAAAAATGCTGCCTTTGCGCATCGCCTTGATTGCGTCGGCGTCGATCATGTTTCTCGTTGTAGCATCCGACGGCACATGCAGCGTAACGATGTTCGATCTTTTCAACAGCTCTTTAAGGTCGCGTACCTGCTTTGCGTTCCCGTGCGGAAGCTTGGTTGCAACGTCGTAATAGATCACGTGCATGCCCATCGCCTCGGCCATGTTCGAAACTTGCGAGCCGATGTTTCCGTAACCGATTATTCCGAGTGTCTTTCCGCGTAGTTCAAAGCTGCCCTTCGCTTCTTTCAGCCACTCACCACGATGCGCCGCCGCGTTCTTGTCCGCGATCTTTCGGATCAGCATCACGCACAGCCCGATGATCAGTTCGGCTACTGAACGCGTGTTCGAATAAGGTGCATTGAAAACCGCTACACCTTTCTCCGTCGCCGCCTTCAAATCGATCTGGTTAACCCCAATGCAAAACGCTCCGATCGCAAGCAGTTTGTCGGCGGCATCGATAACCGCCCTCGTTATATGCGTCTTCGAACGAATTCCGATGAGATGGATTCCTTTGACGGCTTCGATCAATTGAGCCTCACTCAACGCGCCGCCGATGCGTTCGATCTGCGTGTATCCGCCAGTTTCGAGTTCGCGAACGGCTGCGTCGGAGATGTTCTCCAACAGGAGAACCTTGATCTTGTTTCGAGGGTATGATGTGGCTACCGCGGTCATAAGTAGTCGAGTATATCAAACCAATGGGCTGGCGAACCCGGCGCATTAGCAGATTCAGAAACCTTTGTACCCACCAAGGGCTTCGATCAATTCAGTAGTCCGAGGTGTCCCTGTTAGCTTCCGATTTCGCTCATACGAGCCATCAGGATCGAGTCGAAATGCATTCAGTATTTCTTTCCGTTTCGCTTGGTTTTTTGGATTTCTAAGATCGAACAATGCTCTGAAATGTTTGCTAGAACTAAAGTCATAAACTCCATCGGATTCAATTGTTCTGAAAACATCGCACGAATCAAATCCTGGTCGAAAGCCTATTGAATAATAACCAAAGGGATTACTGATCTTTCTCGAGGGACTGTCCTCGGGCACGTTGGGATTACCTTCGACAAGGTACTTATCAAAGACAGAAAGAGGAAGTTCTCGGTGGATCAGTCCCCACTGAAGAAAGACGACAGGTCGCCGGTCAATGCTCCTCCCGTACGAAATCGGAAACTCGAAATCATCGTCCCGAAGCTCTCTATGCCCGATCAATTCGTACTCGCCATACAGCAGAAGGTTATCCATCATCACGTCGGAAGGAAACTTCGGTGTTCGTTCAAGTTCCGAGATGTCAATTCGCGGATTTGCCGAGCTATGCGCGAAGAGCTGAACCAGCACCGGCGGTCCCATTAGTAAATTGAGACCGTGCTTTTGCGGAAGCAAGCCTGCCTTGCGGATCCTATTGATATCGAGCAGTACGCGGCCGAAGCCGAACAGGGTTCGGCTCAGCCTGAAGCTAAAATAGTCACCGGCCCTGAAACGGACCCGCTTGCGCTTTGCCCGCCTAAATTGCTCGATCTGCGACAAGTGATCGCTCGGCGACTGACGGATAAATTCTTCGACCGTTTGCTCAATACTCCTTTCAAATGGCAGTTCTGGTTTATCCCAGCGACTTGAGTAGAAAGTTGTTTGGGTCTTATAACTAGCGATCGTGATCACACCTCGGTTTGTTACTTCAAGGTAAACCCCACTTGGCTGCCTTTGCCCGAGAACCGACGCAGATAGTTTCTTCTCCGTCCCCTTCGACGTCTTGGGAAGCAATATCGTCCGATTCCTTGTTAATTCGTGGTAATGACATTCGGAATATCGAAAGTCCACGGAGACGATATGCCGCTTGATTACGTCACCATCCCAAAGCAGATAGCCTTCGGTATGACAATCGGTTTTCAAGGCGATTCTGTCCCAGTGTTGCTCTACGGGATCAAGTCCGAAGTATTTTCTTTGGGAGTTTGTTAGTTCAAAAGTCATCGATAAAGACCGCGATTATAATCAATGGCCAGCCGCGTTCGACTGGCCACGATTCATATAGGGGATACTTAAATTACATATGTATCGTCAGATCATGCACGCCTTCGGCTGCTTCCATCACGGATTCGCTTACCGTCGGATGGGCGTGGATGATACGGCCGAGTTCGTCGGCGGTGGTTTCGAGGGCCATGGCGACGCAGGCTTCGGCCAATAGTTCCGTCGCGTGCGGGCCGATGATGTGGACGCCGAGGACCTCGTCGTATTTTTTCTCGGCGA
>CADEEU010000012.1:3029-17593 GCA_902826385.1 uncultured Acidobacteriota bacterium
GCGTGCGGGCCGATGATGTGGACGCCGAGGACCTCGTCGTATTTTTTCTCGGCGACGATTTTGACGAAGCCGTCGGTTTCGCCGAGGATGCGGGCTTTGCCCGAGGCCGAGAACGGGAATTTGCCGACCTTTACGTCGTAACCGGCTTCTTTTGCTTTCGCTTCGGTCAATCCCACGCTGGCGACCTCAGGGTCGCAGTAGGTACAGTTCGGGACGAGGTTTTGCTTGATCGGCTCGACCTTTTTGCCGGCGATCTTTTCGACGACCATGATGCCTTCTTTCGAAGCGAGATGGGCGAGCCAAGCGGTGTCGATCACGTCGCCGATGGCGAAGACGTTCGGCTCGTCGGTTTCGCAATACTCGTTGACCTTGATCGTGCCGCGGGGGTTGACGACGACCTTGGTTTTGTCGAGGCCGAGTTTTTCGAGATACGGCATGCGACCCACCGCGACGAGCAGCATCTCGGCTTCAAACGAAACGGCCTCGCCTTTTGCGTTTTTACCGGAAACCTTAACGCCTTTCTTGTTCTTTTCAAGCTTATCCAGCTTGATGCCGGTCTCGCATTTGATGCCCTGCTTTTTGAATGCGCGGGCGAGTTCCTTTGAAACGTCGGCGTCTTCGATCGGGACGATCCGATCAAGCAGCTCGATCACCGTCGTATCACAGCCGAAGCGGTGATACACGCTGGCAAATTCCACACCGACCGCGCCCGAACCCATAACGATCATCGATTTCGGCACGCTGGTCAATTCGAGTATTTGATCCGAGTTGACGACTTGCTTCCCGTCCACCTCAAAACCCGGAATCGGCCGCACGACCGAGCCGGTGGCGATGATGATGTTCTTGGTGTCGATCGTCTCCTTTTTGCCGCCTTCGAGTTCGATCTCAACCTTGCCTTTGCCGGCGATCTTGCCAAAGCCGTTGAAAACCGTGACCTTGTTCTTTTTCATCAGATAGGAAACGCCGGCCGAGTTTTTGGCGACCACATCCGACTTATACTTTTGAACGCCGGTCCAATCGTAGCTCAGGTCCTTGACCTTGAGACCGAAGTTCTCAAAATGCGACGCTTTGTCGTACAAATGGGCCGCGTTCAACAACGCCTTGGTCGGGATGCAGCCGCGCAGGCCGCAGGTTCCGCCAAGCCGCGCGTCTTTTTCTTTTTCAACCAACGCGACCTTTAATCCAAGCTGTCCCGCCCGCACCGCAGCAACATATCCGCCCGGGCCGGAGCCAATAATAGTAACGTCAAATTGTTCAGCCAATGCTTTATCCTCGTTTTAGGTAAAAAATTTCAAATAAGAGCGAAACTATAATTATAAAAGCTAATGCCGCACGATGCCAACGACCGGGCAATTTTGCCAAAAAGGCCGATTTTTGCGCCGCGCCGCTGTGGTGGCGCATTTGGCGCAAGGTGGCGCAAGAATCGGCGTTTTTCGCGATTTTTGTTCCGTTCCGCGTGTGATGGAACAAGCGGAACAAGGTGGAACAAAAATGGGCTTTTTATCCGACCGCCTTGTTCCCGGCGTGAAACTCAGCGTACTTGACGTTAAACCTCAGCGACTTTCGCGTTAAAGACAATTTTTAAACGCAGAGAGCACGGGGTTTAAGACGCAGAGTCTGCAGAGCAAAGACCAACACCGGCCCGAAAATTTCAAAGAACCACGTCCGGCAAGATTCTACAGCAGTGTTGCGTAGATTGTCAAACGTCTTGTGTGTGGCACACATTTTGGCCTAGAATTAAGTAGCAAGGGCAACTTCCGACTATCGCTTTCGGACTATCGGAATCCAGTTCTCTGTCACCCGGTTGGTGTTAAGGCGAGGGCATAATTAAAATAGGTCGCGATGGACCATTCAAAAGAGTTTTTGGAGATCGTGGCTGAGGTCATGCCGCGGGTAAATGAGGTTTCGGTTAAAGAGGCGGTCGAGCGACAAAAGGCCGGAGCAAAATTGATAGACGTGCGCGAGGACAATGAATACGAAGCCGGGCACGCGACGGGTGCCGAGCACATCGGCCGCGGAGTGATCGAACGCGATATCGTTTCCAGGCATCCGGACAAAAACGAAGAACTGATCCTGTACTGCGGCGGCGGTTATCGCTCCGCTTTGGCGACCGACAATCTTCAGAAAATGGGCTACACCAACGTGTGGTCGATGGCCGGCGGCTGGACGGCATGGACGGAAGCTAAGGAGCCGGTCGATTGAGATTTTTTTTTTAACAGGATGTACAGGATATTCAGGATGTTGATAGTCGGATGGTTTAGTTGACTCTGAAAAAATTACCACCTTCGTTCTGCGGTGTGGGTTTTTAAGTGTTCGGTGCTCATCCAATAGACAAAAAATCCTGTTCATTCTGTCCATCCTGTTTGAGTTATGAGCGAAGAAGAATTCGACAAACGGGCACGCACGCGGGAGCTTGCGGCGGAATTTATCGAGCGCGGCGATCCGCTTGGCTGGTTCGACGCGCTTTATAAGGAATCGGAAGGAGATACTGAGAAGATCCCGTGGGCGGACATGGAACCGAACCGGTTTTTTAAGGTGTGGGCGGAATCGACCGGTTTGAAAGGCGGCGGGCGAACCGCGTTGGTCGTCGGCTGCGGGTTGGGTGACGATGCGAAATATCTGCACGATCTCGGGTTTAAGGTTACGGCGTTCGACATTTCTCCGACGGCGATCGAGTGGGCGAAGAAGGTCTACGGTGATGCAGATATACGGTTTGAGGTGGCCGACTTATTTCACCCACATCGCGATTGGCTTGGCGCGTTCGAATTTGTGCTGGAAATATACACGATTCAGCCGCTGCCGATGGATTTAAGAGAAAAAGCCATCGATGCGGTCGCGGCGTTCATTGCACCGGGTGGTGAATTGTTAGTTGTCACGCGCGGCCGCGAGGATGACGAAAAGCCCGAGCGGCTGCCCTGGCCGCTTTCGCGAAAAGACCTTTCTCGGTTTGAGCACAAGGGTTTGAAACAAGCATCCTTCGAGGTATTGCCCGACGACACGGATGACGAACCGGCGCCGCGGTTTGTGGTGAAATATGTCAATCCGCAGCACGTACCTTGATATATAATGCCGGTATGAATACAACCATTGAAACAAGTGTCGTCTCTCGTTCGCGCGAGGTAATGAGCGGAGCGGCCGTGTTCAAGGATACCCGTGTTCCCGTTCAAACATTGCTGGACTACCTTGCCGGTGGACACTCCATCGAGTACTTTCTCGAAGACTTTCCTACTGTTAGCCGTGAGCAAGCGGTTGAATTTTTGCGCGAAGTAAGCCATTCGTTCGAGGCCGTGAATTGATGAGAGTACTGCTGGATGAATGTTTGCCAAAGAAACTCAAGGTCAAAGTCGATGCCGATATTGTTAAAACGGTGCCGGAAGCGGGATGGGCGGGTAAACAGAACGGTGAATTGCTAAGGCTTGCGGAAACAGACTTTGACGTATTGCTCACCAACGATCAAAACATGGAGCATCAGCAAAAGATCAAGAGTTTTAATTTGGCCTTCGTCGTGCTGGTGGCCCCGACAAATGACATTGACGACCTGCTTCCACTTATGCCCGCCGTCAACGAAATATTAAGCTCGATCAAACCGGGGAACATTGAATACGTCAGGTGAGAGTGGCGGCGACGCAAAAGTTGCCCCGTGTTCGAAAGAACTTAAGGTTCAGGCAAACGTTACCCGTTGTTTCAAGGTCAAAAATATCAATCGATAGTGATTTCTTGCTATATAATATCGGTATGAACGATCAGGCACTGTTAGCGCGAATAACACTCGATCCGAAAGTGTTGACAGGAAAGCCGGTAGTCAAAGGTACGCGTTTGTCGGTTGAATTTATCCTTAGTCAATTGGCCCACGGTGCGACGACGGCGGAAATATTGGATGAGTACGAAGGCCTAACGATAGAAGACATTCAGGCCTGCTTCCTTTTTGCGGGAGAGTCGTTGAGCCGCACGGAGTTTATGCCGCTTGTCTTGGAGACGGCTTAAAGAATGCGTTTTCTGGTGGATACCGGCTTAGGCAAAGATCGTGCTCCGTTCGATGAATTTCTGCTTCAGGCTTCCGCAAACCAGGTCACACAACTCAAAAATAGATTCATCCGCGATGCGGTAATAAACCGTGTTGCCTTCCTGCCGGCGGGCGACGAGGCCTTCGTCCTGCAGCAGCTTGAGGTGTTTGCTGACGTTTGGCTGGGTCGATTTTACGGCCTGTGTGATTGCCGTTACGCTCGATTCTCCATTTTCCAAATACTGTAATATTTGGAGCCGGACCGGTTCGGCCAGCACCTTAAAGCGGCCGGCGACCAGTTCCAACGCTTCCGGCGACATTGATTGATGATCTTTCATTTGTCACTTGACAGTATAACTATATAGTTATATGCTGACTCACAGATTGATTGTATTATTAAGGGAGATAGATTTCAAGAGGAATGATCAAACAAGCGACGGTACACGAAATAAACGAACTAATGGGCGGCGGAAGCGAATGTCAGGTGATCGATGTACGTGAGTTTTCGGAATTCGACAGAGAGCGTATCGCCGACGCGCGATTGGTACCGCTATCCGGTTTTGAAAAACACGCGCACACAATAGACCGGATGAAGCCGGTCTATCTGATGTGTCGGTCCGGTACGCGGGCCAAAATGGCGGCGGAACGGTTAGTAAAAAAAGGTTTCGCCGATGTTCACGTCGTTGAAGGCGGAATGGCCGCGTGGGCCGCGGCGGAGCTGCCCATTGTTTACGGAAAATCGAATGTCTGGTCGCTTGAACGACAGGTGCGTTTTGCGGCCGGATTCTTGGTATTGGCGGGCGTTATTCTGGGCTTTATGGTGACGCCGTATCTGTATCTGTTAAGCGGGTTTGTCGGGGCCGGGCTGATTTTTGCCGCCGTTACGGATACATGCGGAATGGCAATGGTTCTGGCGCTAATGCCGTGGAACCAGGCGAGCTCGGGAAAAGCGGCCGAAACCGCCGCCAGAGGCTTGTAGGCTCTGATAGAATATCGGCAAATAATTTTTCGGAGATCGAAATGCAATTCAAACAATTTTATTTAGGCTGCCTTTCGCATGCTTCCTATTACATCGGCTCGGGCGATGAGGCGGCGATCATCGATCCGCAGCGGGATGTTGAGCAGTATCTGGACGAGGCGGAAACGCACGGACAAAAGATCAAGTACATTATCGAGACACATTCGCACGCCGATTTTGTCAGCGGGCACGTTGAGCTGGCGGCGAAGACCGGTGCCGAGATCGTTTATGGACAGCGGGCGAATACGCGGTTCGAGACGCTAAAGGTGAAGGATGGCGACGAGCTTTTTGTCGGCGATGTGAAGCTCAGCTTTTTGGAAACGCCGGGACATACGCCCGAAGGGATTACGATCGTTGCCGAGTACCGGAGCGGAGATACTCCTCCTGTCCCCATCGGCGGTTCCTCCGTTGAAAGTTCGCTCGAACGTCGAAGCGACATTCGTGAGGACAGTGTCCTCGCTCCGAAAATGTTTACCGGTGACACATTGTTTATCGGCGATGTCGGGCGGCCGGACCTGATCGGGTCGAAGGGATTCACGGCGCAGCAGATGGGCGAGATGCTTTATGATTCGCTGCACGAAAAGATTCTGAAAATGCCGGACGAAACGGAAGTTTACCCGGCACACGGTGCGGGCAGTTTGTGCGGCAAGTCGCTGTCGAAGGAGACGTGGTCGACGCTCGGCGAACAGCGGCGGTTTAACTACGCATTGCAGCCGATGACTAAGGAAGAATTTGTAAAAATCGTCGCGGCCGATCAGCCGGAGGTTCCGGCGTATTTTCCGGAGAGTGCGGCGAAGAACCTTGAAGGTTCGGCGTCGCTTGCGGATCTTGAAAAGCCGACACAGCTTTCGACCGAGGAGATAGACGGCTTCGACGGGATCGTTATGGACGTGCGGGCCAATGCGGAATATGGCACCGGGCATGTGCCTAATTCGATAAATATCGGCCTCGGCGGCCAATTCGCGTCGTGGGCCGGCACGCTTGTTCCAATCGGGACGAACATCGCCGTCGTCGCCGAAACGGACGCGCAGGTTGACGAGGCGTTTACGCGCCTTGCTCGCGTCGGGCATGAATCGGTAAAAGGATTTATTTTGATCGACGATTACACGGCGGAGAAAAAGCAGATCGAACAGGTTTCGGTTCAGGAGGTTTTCGAACTGACGCAGACGGAAAAATATCTTCAGTTCGTCGATGTTCGCCGCCCCGCTGAACATGCTGCCGGCCACGCCGTGCGAACGCTGAACATTCCGCTCGATAAACTTCCGAAGGAATTCGCCAGGCTCGATCCGCAAGTGCCGACGTACGTGATCTGTCAGGGCGGTTACCGCTCAAGCCTCGGCACAAGCATTTTGGAAA
The DNA here is from genome assembly GCA_902826385.1 of uncultured Acidobacteriota bacterium. Classification (GTDB taxonomy): domain Bacteria; phylum Acidobacteriota; class Blastocatellia; order Pyrinomonadales; family Pyrinomonadaceae; genus OLB17. The sequence goes on from CADEEU010000012.1 coordinate 9,407, forward strand.
ATGCGGGATTCAAAAAGGTGTATAACGTCACGGGCGGCACTGCGGCATGGGTCGATGCGGGGTTGGAGACCGCAGCTTCGGCAACCGCCTGTGCCGGTAAGTAATGGGTGAATGAAATGAGATTGTTAACGTTGATGCTGTTTTCGGTCGTTCTTTTTGCCGGGTGCCAGTCGGGGCCGACCGTCCCGACCGATTCGCCGCCGGTTTCAAAAACCGGTGTGAGCGAAATGGCCCCGTCGGAAGCAAAGCCGGCGGTCGAAGCTGCATACTCACAGTTGGTGGACGTCAGAACTGTAGAAGAGTACAAGGCCGGACACGCGTCAAGAGCACGTAATATTCCGCTCGACGTTCTTCCGACCAGTCTTGATAAAATCGACAAGAACGAGCCGGTTTACCTGATCTGCCGTACGGACAATCGGTCAAGGCAGGCGGCGAAAATCTTGAGCAACGCCGGGTTCGGACAGATCGTCGTTATCACGGGCGGAACCGAGGCTTGGGAGTCGGCCGGGCTGCCGATGGAAAAATAAGGTCAGGCACGCGGCGTTGCCGCTGTCGGTAAAATGAACAGAAAAATCCACTGGGAACAGGTTTATGCGACCAAGAGATTCGACGCGGTAAGTTGGTATCGCGATCATCTTGATACGTCGCTAAAGATGATCGCGGAAACAGGCGTCGCAAAGGACGCTGCGATCATCGATGTCGGCGGTGGAAGCTCGACGCTGGTTGACGACCTTCTTTCCGCGGGCTATTCGGATGTGTCGGTGCTGGACATTTCGGCCGAGGCGATCGCCGTTAGCCGGGAGCGTTTGGAAGATCGGAGTTTAAACGTCAAATGGATCGCGGCCGATATTACCGAGGCTGATCTGGCTGAAGATAGATACGACGTGTGGCATGACCGCGCCGTTTTTCATTTTCTCGTTGATGCTGAAGATCGTCGAAAATATATCGCTCTGGCGATGCGTTCGGTAAAGTCCGGCGGACATTTGATAGTCGCATCCTTCGCTCCCGACGGTCCGCAAAAATGCAGCGGGCTCGATGTTGTCAGATACAGTGCGGAATCTATGTTAGAGGAATTTGGCGACGGTGTTCGCCTGGTTTCCAGCATGAAAGAGATGCACAACACTCCGTTCGAAACTACGCAGTCGTTTGTCTATTGTCACTTTCTAAAAAGCTAAATCTCTTTCTGCGCAAGGCGGCTCCAGTGTTTGGTGCCGCGGCGGCTGAAGTCGGGTGAACTGTTGGCTGATTGAACGGCCTGCTGAAAAATTTCCCGGGCCTGATCGGTTTTGCCTTGTGCTTTTAGGACCTTGCCGAAATAGTAAAGCCCTTCGACATCGGCCGAGCGGCGGATGGTGAATTTTTCGAGAGCGTCGTGGGCCTGATCGAGCATTCCCGCGGTGAAGTATGTTTCACCGACCTCGCGCCAAACTTCACTGAGCGCGTGCTTGTCGTTCTGTTCTAACACCACCGCGAAATGGTCTAACGCTTTCTGCAGATTTCCTTTTGTACGCTCGATCCTGCCCATTTCATAATTGGCATCTATCTCGACTTCGTCGATTTCCAGGGCTTTCTTAAGGTGTTCGATGGCTTTTTCTTCCTGGCGGCGTTGAAGGTATATGAGAGCGAGTTGGACGTGGGCGTCGGCGTCTTTCGGATTTACGGTCGCGTTTTGCAGAAAGCGTTTCAGGTTCTGTTTCTGCCGCATCGCGTTGCCGAAACCGCGCACTTCGCCGCCCAGATATCCGCCAAAATGAAGGACCACCATCATGATCAGGAACGGCGAAAACATCCACGGCGAAACGTATTGGAAAATGTACATCCCGGCGCTGAGCGACAGCCACGAAAGCGCTACGACAAGAACCGCAACTCCGTAATGCGCACCAAAAACCGTACGCAGTGCGAACACCATGAACACGCCAAAGAGCACACTGCTCGCTACCCAAAGCGCAAGAAAGACTGGTGGGCCGGCGTTTAGAAATGAAAACGCGAAACCAAGAACCGCGAACGGCAAATGCGCCGCGGCCCACGCACTAAGTGTACAAATTGCGAGCGTACCGTAATCGCGCCGGATAATCAGCCCAAAGCTGCCGAGGCTGCCGAAAATGCTCATCAGCAAGATCGCCGATGGCACATAAAAGATAGAAAGCAGCAGCACCGGATGGTAAAACTTATATGGGTCGAACGAAAAGAACGAGAAGAATCGGTCGCCGATCAGGGGAATTCGCGGACGGGCGGAATTAGCCCTTTCATATTCCGCCGTCGCCCGTTCGGCCGCGGCTCGTTCCTGAGCCGGGTCTTCGATCTCCCTGTAACTGTAATCGTAAAATTCCGAAAATCCCGGTATTCGATACGAAGCGTCAAGCACCGTGTTAACCGATACGTAAAAGCCAATCGACACAACCAGCACGGCCACAACAGCAAACGTCCAACTGCCTTTGTCCATCAGATCGCTCATCGCGGACGCGGGACCGTAATAAAGACGTAATAAGGATTTTACTTGATCCATTACTAAGAAGAGTTGGCAGGAGCCGACCTTGGTCTCGAGTCACATCGTAAGGGTGAGCCGGAGAGCTTGTCAACTGATTTTTCATCGGCAAAAGGTCTATTTCCATGTTAAAATGCGGTTATGAGTTTGACGGAAATACTAGAGGAAGTAGCTAAATTGAGTCCGGATGAACGGGATAAAGTAGCGAAAGCCCTCGCTACGTCGAACGACCACGGGTCCAACCAAGAAGGGGATTTGCGAAGCCGTCAGCGTGAGCTTAACGAAAGGTTAGTTGCGGAAGGCCTTTTGAGAGGCCTGCCCACGCGAGATCTTGGACCTCGGAAATTCAATCCCGTGAAAATCAAGGGCAAACCTCTGTCGGAAACTATTATCGAGGAACGTCGGTAGGTGGAAGTAGCCTTCTTTGATACCAGCGCTCTCGCGAAACGATATATTGACGAGAAAGGCTCGGCCTGGGTCGCCGATTTTTTCAGTGATGAAGTTGATAGTTTGGCTTACATCGCCGAGATCACGATTGTAGAGCTAACCTCGGCGGTCGAGGGGCGGCTCCTTATCGTCGGACGAAGCCAAAGAACTTTTAGATATTTTCGATAGTCATCTGTTGAGCCAATATTACGTTCTCGAACTAAATTCTAACCTTATCGATAGGGCTCGCGCTATCGTTGTTTCGGCTGACAACGAAATGTTGACGGCTGCACGTGCGATGGGGGCTGCGGACCGAAGACCCGAACGATTATCCATAGAATGACAGCAAAACAAATGTCAAAACAAACACGCATCGAAACCGATTCGATGGGCGAGATCGAAGTACGGTCGGATGTTTACTGGGGTGCGCAGACCGAGCGAAGCTTGAAGCATTTCAACATCGGGTTCGATGTCATGCCGCGTGAGGTGATTCGCGCGCTCGGCATTTTGAAGAAGGCGGCGGCGATCGTTAATTTCGACCTTGGAAAGCTGGACGGAGACAAACTGAAGTTTGTCGTACAAGCGGCGGATGAGGTCATCGAAGGAAAGCTGGACGAGCATTTCCCGCTTCGCGTGTGGCAGACCGGTTCGGGGACGCAGACGAACATGAACGCGAACGAGGTCATCTCGAACCGGGCAATTGAGATCGCGGGCGGCGAGATGGGTTCGAAAAAACCGGTGCATCCGAACGACGATGTTAATAAATCCCAATCGTCGAACGACACGTTCCCGACGGCGATGTACATCGCTGCGGCCGAACGTTTGACCGCTCTGATTCCGGAACTGCAGAAGGTTAGTGACGCGATCAAGGCCAAGGCGACGGAGTTCGAAGGCGTCGTAAAGATCGGCCGAACACACCTACAGGACGCGACGCCGGTGACCGTCACACAAGAATTTAACGGCTGGGCGAATTTGATCGACCGCGATATTGAACGGTTGCGATTGGTCATGCCTGGGTTGCTCGACCTTGCCATCGGCGGCACCGCTGTTGGAACGGGATTGAACGCACATCCGGAATTTGCCGAGCGGGCCGCGGCCAAGATTGCGGAATTGACGGGTTTACCGTTCAAATCGCATCCGGATAAATTTGCCGCGCTATCGGCTCACGATGAGGTAGTTTTTGCTTCCGGTGCATTAAAAACGCTTGCGGCTTCGTTGATGAAGATCGCGAACGATATCCGCTGGCTCGCCTCCGGCCCTCGCTGCGGGATCGGCGAAATTTCGCTCCCCGAAAACGAGCCCGGGTCGTCCATAATGCCCGGTAAGGTCAATCCGACGCAGAGCGAAGCGATGACGATGGTTGCTGTGCAGGTATTTGGAAACGACGCCGCTATCGGGTTTGCCGGTTCGCAGGGGAACTTCGAGCTTAACGTTTTCAAGCCGGTGATGATCCACAATTTTCTGCACTCGGTGCGATTGATTCACGACGCCTGCCACGGCTTCGTCGACTACTGCATCGCGGGAATCGAGTTGAACCGAGAGCAGATCGCTCGATATTTGCAGGATTCGCTTATGCTCGTCACTGCTCTGAATCAGCACATCGGTTACGATAACGCTTCCAAGATTGCGAAAAATGCGCATAAGAAGGGAATTTCCTTGAAGGAATCGGCGATAGAGCTTGATCTGCTGACGTCGGAAAAGTTTGACGAGCTTGTAGTGGCGGAGCGGATGACGCGGCCATAGACCGGAATGCGAACTTTAGTTCCCGCTTAGAATCGAAAAGCCGCCCGCGTCGTGCGGGCGGCTTTTTAATTCGCGGAAATAGATAATTGCCGTAAACTACTCCGCGAAATCCTGGATATTTTTCTTAATGTCTTGCGGGCAGTCTGTTTATCTGCACCAAATTTCTGTTTGAATCAGCGGTCGGAGTTCGCTGTGGGACCGCGATATTGCCCATTATTTCACGATCGCCGCTTGGTGCGTATGGCAGTATTACGCGCCTTACGGCCTCGATGTTCCGGCTTAAAAAAGTTACTGTCGCCAGGCTTCCCAACAGGGCAAGGAGCATCGAGAAAGCGGCCGTCGCGCAAACAGACAATCGCTGTTTTACCTTTGCCCAGCCGACCGGGCAGTCGGCAGTAAGAATCGTCCCGTCGCTGCGTTGAAAGTATCGCACACAAAGGCTCCCTTCGCTAACTACCAGAAGATTTTCGGCATCGTAACGCGTCATCCCGGAAAGGTTGTAAACATTAAGCTTACACTCGCCGCAAAAACGCTTGCGCTCGTTTCCGAACATCTCGTTCCAATCCGCCGAACACGGGCTGGCTACCTTTATATTGTCCAAAGGGCTGTCGAATCTGGGCATATTACTCCGTCAATAGGTCCCGGCGAACCGCCGATGTGTATTGAACGGATTGCGGATAACAATTTGCAGAGTTTTTCTGCCCGAATCGCGAATTTTAGTTTTAGTAAACTTCGTCGTGGGTGCCTATGTCGATAAAGACAGCTTTTTCTTCAACTGAAAAATAGAAAATGACACGGATATCGTATTCAACGCTGAAACTCCAAAGATCGCCTAAACGACCTGAGAGTTTGTGGGTGCGGAGCTTTACATCGAATGGGTCGTTCTGGAACAACGCCAGTTTTGAAAGGAATTTGGTCCTTAGTCGCGAATCACTGCCGATCCGCTTTTTGTAGGCCCGTTTGAAAGAACTAGAATAGGAGATCTCAATCATCGAGCATCGCCTCAAGCTCCGCAAGATCGGAAGAAAACTTCATGCTGCCTGCAGCCTCCTCACTAACCGCCGCATCATAGTTCTTAAGGATTTCTTCGCGACGCTCTTCGACGATATAGTTGTCGAGCAATTCCTTGAGTTCCAGTTTTTCTTCGTTTGAGAGATGCTTTACCTCTTCGACAACATCCGCGAAGGCATTCATTCCGGTCTCCATTCCTAAATATTATCACAATAAATTCACGCGTCGATACTTATGCGTGATCGGCCTTCTTCTTCCTACACCGATGGCGTTTTTGGAAACGATGAGCGTCGGCGGAAGCTGTTGACGTTTGAACTCGTTGGCCGGGTGCTCGACCTTGTTTAGGATCCAATAGACGCGTTCGGGGTCATGGCCGGCTGCGACAATCTCGGCGGGCGACTGTTTTTGTTCGAAATATAGCTGAAGGATCGGGTCCATCAGCTCGTACGGCGGCAGGCTGTCCTGGTCGAACTGGTTGGGGGCGAGTTCGGCCGATGGTTTTTTGTCAATGATCTTGTTCGGTATCACTTCGCGTCCGGCCCGTTTGTTTATGTCGCGAGCGATCTGCCAGACCTCGGTCTTTAGAACATCCCCAAGCACAGCCAATCCGCCGTTTGTGTCGCCGTACAGGGTGCAGTAGCCGACGGCGAGCTCGGATTTATTGCCGGTCGAAAGAAGCAGTCGTCCCTCGGCATTCGAGATCGCCATCAGGATGACACCGCGCAGGCGGCTTTGCATATTCTCGGCCGCAAGCGATTCGCCACCCTTGGTCGGTTTGTGCAATTCCATCTGCTTCAGCAAAATCTCGAACGTATCTGAGATCGGTTCGATCCGGCTTTCGCACCGCAGGTTTCGGACAAGCTCTTCAGAATCTTTAATGCTGCCTTCGGACGAAAATGGAGACGGCATCATTACGCACAGCACGTTCTCGGGACCGATCGCTTCACACGCAAGTGCTGCCACCAGCGAAGAATCGATACCGCCCGACAGGCCGAGAACACATTTTTGAAAGCCGTTCTTGCGGGCATAATCTCGGATGCCGAGAACAAGCGCGTCGTGGATCGACTCGACCTCGTCACCGCTTATCCCACGCGCGTCGGGTTTTCTTACATCGAGCTGAACCGTCTCGACAAACTCTTCAAAAGCCGCAGCTTGCAGAATGATGTCGCCCTCTTCATCGGCTATCAGGCTGGCGCCGTCAAAGATAATCCCGTCATTGCCGCCGACCAGATTGACGAAAACGATCGGCACTTTGTTCGCCTTTGCCCGGTGCGCGACCATGTCGCAGCGTAGCCGAATTTTGCCCTTGTTGTACGGCGACGCGTTGATCGAAACGACCAGCTCAGCTCCCATCGCAATCACCTCGTCCGCCGGATCGCTTTTGTAAAGCCGGTCTTTCCAAAACGTTTTGTCGTTCCAGAAATCTTCGCAAACGACCACGCCGACCTTTACGCCGTTGATATCGAAAAGCTTCCGTGCCGAGTGGTTCGGCTCGAACCAGCGGGGATCGTCGAACACGTCGTATTCCGGCAGCAGAGTCTTGTCCACCAGCCCGAGCAGTTTGCCGTCAGAGATCACCGCCGCGCAGTTAAAAATGCGTCGTCCATCGTTGTCCGGATTCGGGCGGATCGTCCCGACGACGACGCTGATTCCAGCCGTGGCCGCAACTATCCGGTCGAGCGGCTCAAGCGCATGCGCGATTATGTCCGCGTCCTGAAACCAGTCCTGTGACGTATAACCGTGCGTGACAAGCTCCGGGAAAACTACCAAATCCGAACCGTCCGCTTTTGCCTTATCTATGGCCGCGATTATCTTCGCCGCGTTTCCGTCAAGATCGCCGTTCGTCGTGTCGATTTGAGCGATGGTCACCTTCATGGGTAAAATTATATCCGTACCGCCATACCATTACGCAGCCGGTAATGTAATTTGTGGGAATAATTTCGATTGTTTTGTGAATTTATAAAAAGGATAACTACACTTATGAAGAAAATATTTGTCGCTTTGATGTTTGCCGCGGTCCTGACGGCGGGACGTGGAATTTATGCACAGGACGGCGCGATGGCGTCTAAACCGATGAAAGCAAAACCGGCGCTCGCGGTCGGCCAAACCGCGCCGGATTTTGCGCTTGCGGCCTCTGGCGGATCGACGGTTACGCTTTCAAAAGTCGGCGGACCAACGGTCCTTGTATTTTACCGCGGCTATTGGTGCCCGTTCTGTGCTCGTCAGCTTGCCGACCTCCGAGGCTTGAGCCAACCGGGAGACACATTTCGTCTATTCGCGATCAGCGTTGACCCGCCGGAGAAAAGCACTGAACTCGCGTCGAAAATAGGGGCGGACGGCAAGGGCCAGCTTTCGTTCCAATTACTATCAGATCCGGGATATAAAACTATCTCAAACTACGGCCTCGTCGATCCTGCGTACGAAGGCAAGGGCATTTACGGAATTCCGCATCCGGCGGTTTATGTGTTGGACAAAAACCGGAAAGTGGTCTGGGCAAGAGTGGAATCGGACTACAAGAAACG
>CADEEU010000012.1:17693-22403 GCA_902826385.1 uncultured Acidobacteriota bacterium
TGGACAAAAACCGGAAAGTGGTCTGGGCAAGAGTGGAATCGGACTACAAGAAACGTCCGACAAATGACGAGATTAGGGCCGCTCTGGAAACAGTGAAATAAGAGGCTTAATCTTTGTCGTCGACGGAGTTTTCCGTTTCGCTTTTTTTGATCATCGTGAGCCGGTTGCCGCGGTCGTTGTATTTGACCTCGTCCATGATGTTGTAGATGAACAACACGCCGCGGCCTGAGGCTTTGAATAGATTGTCCGGGTCGAGCGGGTCGGGGATGGAGTTGACGTCAAAGCCCTCGCCTTCGTCTTCAACGGTAAACGAAGCCTCTTTGTTCGACACCTCGGCGGTTATGCGGACCAATTTCTGGGTGTTGAATTTATTGCCGTGCTTGACCGCGTTGACGAACGCCTCGTCGAGAGCGACGAACAGGTTCGATTTTTCGGGCTTCACAACGCCCTGCTTTTCAACCCGTTTCAAAAGATAATCGAGGATTGAGTGCATCGGCGAAATAGCGCTCGGCAACTCGAACTCTATCTTTTCGTGCAGGTGTTTAACAAGCTCGGCCGTATCGACAAAGCGACTCTTAAAGTTAAGTACGGTTTCGACAAAATTTTTAAGCTCGCTTTCGTCGAACTCGTCCCTTCTGAAATTTGAAGCGCAAAACTTAAACGCCTTGACGTGCTCACCCGAACCCGATTTTGTAGGGTCTGGCAAGCATTGGGCCGAATTGCCGTTGGTGGTTTCCACTCTGCGGTTGACTTGAATGTTGTGTTCCCCTTCCAAGTCTGTAATTACCAAATCGAAATCGTCGATGTCGGCAACGCCTAAGGCCTCGTCACGGCTGTCTACGACTTCGACCGAATGTCCGGCAGCATCGAAAACTTCTCGCAACGAGGTGGCGAGGTCGTCATAATCGTCAATAATCAGTATCTTGCGTTGCATCAAAGGCGCTTTTCCGCCAATTACATTTACGAAAGTTGTTTTATACTTGTTGCAGCATAATACATTAGTTAGATGCCTATTCTCTATTCGTGACAGCGAAAATCAGCAAACCACTCCAACCCGCAAATCTTTCACAATATTCTCTAAAAGACCGTTTCATCATCCGGGCCGCCGAAATGGCCTTCTATTTATTGATACGTATAATCGGCCGAACAATCCGCTTTGAGGTCGAAGGTTGGGAAAATTTCGAAGCGATCGAGCGGGCCGGCAAGCTGCCGATATATGCATTTTGGCACGACCGCATATTCGCGTCGACGTACTTTTTCCGGAATCGGGGAATTGCCGTCATCACATCGCAAAGCAAGGACGGCGAATACATTGCGCGTTTTATCCAGCGGCTCGGCTACGGGGCAATTCGCGGTTCATCCACCCGCGGCGGCGTTGGGGCCCTGATAGAAATGATCAAAGTGATGCGTCGCGGAACACCGACCGCCTTCACTGTCGACGGACCCAAAGGTCCGCGATATAAAGCTAAATCGGGTGCTATCCTGCTTGCAAGAAAATCCGAAAATCCTATAATGCCCTTTATTATTGAATGCGAGCGATTCTGGACGATCAATAGCTGGGACAAATTGCAGATCCCGAGGCCGTTTACGCGGGCACGACTAAAGATCGGAGGGCCGATTTATATCGATCCCAACGAAACCAATGAGACTGTCGGCCTGCTAAAACTTCAAACCTCGCTTGACGATTTGGTCGCGAACGGAGAACAATGGAGACTCAATCTCAAATAATAGTCTGCTCACACAAAAAAGGTTCTATCCCACAATGAGTTGATCCCCTCACCAACTAGGGTTTAGACCGTGAATGGTCGTTTTTGAGCCCGCAAGGTTTTTTACACGAACGTTCAACAGGAGAAGGAGAAAAGACTATGGCTTTGTTCGATACGGTTATAGCGGGTGCAGCCGAAAAATTTGGTCTAAGTGGTGAGAAAGCGGGTGGTTTGCTGGCCGCCGTGCTTTCCCTGATCGCCGACCCGGCAAAAGGCGGTTTTGGCGGTTTTATCGACCGCTTTCGAAACGCGGGTTTGGGCGACACGGTAAATTCCTGGATTACCAGGGGTGACAATACACCGATCTCGTCGGCGGAGGTGGAAAAAGCGGTCGGTCCGGCAGAGATCGATTCAATTGTTACCAAAACCGGTCTTGATCGGGGCACAGTGACATCGGCAATGGCCGGAATGGTCCCGCAGGTCGTCGACAAACTGACGCCGGATGGTGAGATTCCGGATGAAGAAGGCCTGCTTTCGAAGATCGGCGGATTTTTGACCGAATGGGGCGGGACGATCGGAGGTGTGGTGGCGGGCGGCGTCGGTGCTGCCGCGGCCATGGCCGGTGGAGCGGCAGATAAAGGTCGAGCCGCCGCCGGAGCAGTCGGCGACCGGGCTCATGGTGCCATGAGGAGCGTCGGCGATACGGTCGACGGTGGCGGTTCGGGATCGATCCTTAAGTGGCTTATACCGCTTCTGCTCCTCGGTCTTCTTCTGGCCCTTGGCTTCTGGTTCTGCGGACGCGGCACTGTGCCGACCGGCAACGCTAATGCAAACGTGAATGCGAATCGCACAAACGCAAACGTTAACGCCAACCGCGTCAACGCAAACGCGAACACGGCGCCATCCAACATGAATGCTACGGCGAATACGACGGCCTCGAGAACGCTTAGCGAAGTGACACTTGTAAATGGCACGAAGCTTCAGGCGTATCCGGGCGGGATCGAAGACCAAATGGTCAAGTTCATCCAGTCGGACGAATACAAAAATGGAACCAATGACACACTGAAAGAAAAGTGGTTCAATTTCGACGATCTGAATTTCGTGTTCGGTAAAACGGAGCTGACCGCGGAGTCGAAGCGGCAACTCGATAACATCACTGCCATACTCAAGGCGTATCCCGATGTAAAGATCAAGATCGGCGGATATACCGACCGGAAGGGCGACGATGCGGCGAACAAGAAATTGTCGGATGATCGTGCCAAGGCAGTTCAGGCGGCTCTGCAAAAAGCCGGCGTGGGCGGCCAGGTTCCCGAAGCCGAAGGCTACGGGGAGCAGTTCGCGACGGTTGAGGAAAGCGCGAGCGACGATGCTCGAAAGGTCGATCGAAAGACCGCGATTCGACTGATCAAATAAGGCGATTGTTTGCCTGCTAGTCATAGGAAGGATGGTCGGAACTTATTCTGATCATCCTTTTTTATTTGCCTGGCTGGCCCAACACACTAAGTGCATTGGCGGTGAGCAAAACAAAGGCGATCCAAACCGCGTCGGCGAGAAGAAGGTGGCCGAGCTGCATGACGATGGGGCCGAGAGTCAGCAGCGTCGCCCCGCCAAAGATCACTTGTCCGATGACGAGCAGCGAAACGGCGTTCGACCACCACGCCGTAGTCGCGTCGGCCGATCTTGCTTTTAACCAGCCGGCAAGAAAGATCAGGTAAACGCCAGTAAGAATCGAAAGTATCGGGTGGCTTAGCCGTAGGCGAAGAATGATATTCGATGTAGCGGAAAAATCCTTCGCGACGCCTTCGGCAAGCGTTTGCGATGGAAAAAGCATGTTGCTAAGTGCGGCAAGCGATCCGCTGAGGCCCACGAAAAGCAAGCCCGCAACTCCAAGGATGATCAACGCGGCCGTTTTCAGGTCGATGTTCAGCGAAACTTTACGTTCTTTGGTTGCAAACCATGCCGTGAGCGTCAGGAAAGTGAGCAGAATGAAGGTATTGATCAGATGGCCCATCGCCCACAGCGGACGAGTGTCGGTAACGGCTTCGGCAACGTTTCCGGTCAGCACAAGCCCCGCTCCGACTGCAGCTTCGGTGATGACAAACAGGAATGAGCCGATCGACGTATAAAGTACCTGCCGGCTCTGCGTGCTCCTGTTGCCGACGAAGATCTTGATAGCCCATCCGAGCAGGATCAGCATGACGATTCCGTCGATCGCCGTCGTCATCCGGTGAGAGAATTCAATAACCGTCTTGAATTGCGGTGCCGACGGGATCAGCTCACCGTTGCAAGTCAGCCAATGCTCACCGCAGCCATCGCCCGATTTTGAGCCTCGGAGAAACACGCCCCAAACGATGACGAGCACGTTATAGCCAAGCGCGAACCACGCATACTTCGCAAAGGCTGACATTTTAGCGGTCGTGGCCATTGGTGATAGATTACGGGTGTAGCATAACACCGGTTGACTTAGCCATCCGAGGCTTCGCCGATAAGAATTCGTAATGGAGATCGAGCATTTTTTCACGTGTCCGTATTGCTGGCAGGAGATATCCATGGTTCTCGATGTTTCCGTGAGCGATCAAAACTACATTGAAGACTGCGAAGTTTGCTGCCGGCCGATAAAGATCTGGTACACGGCTGCTGATGGCGAGATCGAGGATTTTTCCGCCGACTCGGTCTATGAATGAAAAAGGAGCGGAGCGACAAACTTTTGTTCGAGCGAGGCTTGGCCGATTCGCGGTCGAAGGCTCAAGCGTTGGTTATGGCAGGCGTCGTGCTCGTGGAAGAAAAGCGGGTAGAGAAAGCTTCCGAGTCGTTCTCTGCTGAATCGAACATTCGTATCAAGGGTGACTCGCCGGAGAGTCGTTACGTCAGCCGCGGCGGGCTGAAACTCGAAGCCGCCTTGAAGGAATTTGGTATCGATCCGGCCGGATCGGTCTGTCTTGACATCGGAGCCTCGACGGGCGGCTTTACCGACCTGCTGCTGCAGCGCGACGCCACCAGGGTC
>CADEEU010000012.1:22413-23378 GCA_902826385.1 uncultured Acidobacteriota bacterium
ACTGTTTGCTTCAGCACGGAGCCGCTCGGGTTGTGGCAGTCGACGCCGGCACGAATCAGATAGTGTGGAAACTTCGGGACGATCCGCGAGTCGAGGTCCGCGAACGGACGAACGCCCGTGAACTGACCCCAACCGACTTCGATACACTTTTCGATCTGATAGTTATCGACGTTTCCTTTATCTCGGTTACGAAAATAATTCCGGTTCTGGCCGCGATTCTGAAGGATGACGGGCGGGTCATCATCCTTATCAAGCCCCAATTCGAGGTCGGGAAGGGCGAAGTCGGAAAGGGCGGAATCGTGCGTGAGCCTGCGAAACATGCTCGCGTGATCGATGAGGTGAATGGGGCAGCTAAGTTTCATAATTTGAACGTCGGGGGTGTTATCGATTCGCCCATCACGGGAGCTGAAGGGAACAAGGAGTTTCTTGCGGCATATGAAAAAGAAGGCTCCTAAGGACGATCAGCCTGAGCCCAAACTGATCGAGGGAGTCGACTTTTATTTCGATAAGGGCCTGATGGTGCTGACCGGGAAGTACCTGAAAGATCGAGGCTACTGCTGTGGGAATGGTTGTCGGCATTGTCCATATGTCGGTGAAGAGGCTCGCGGTCAGAGCAAAAATTCCTCAAGATCGTTGTGAGCTTCACGATAGTTATTTTTTACATACGGCTCAGCAGATATGATAGGTGATTCATAAGTCACATGCGATTGCAGGGAAGCATCCGATCCGCTGATCATGGCGTCAAGCGTCTTTCGAAGGATCTGGAATAGTCCGGGCTCATCAGGCCAATGTATCGAATAGTAGATCGATTTGCCGTCACGGCGGGTTTTGACAAGGCCCGAGCTGCGAAGATATGCCAGATGTCGAGATACCTTCGGTTGGCTGTCGCCGAGGGCTTCCGTAAAGTCGCCGACGCTGACTTCTCCGTTGGCCATGAGGTTGAGCAGGCGTAAACGGGTTTTATC
>CADEEU010000013.1 GCA_902826385.1 uncultured Acidobacteriota bacterium
TGCTCGCGTCCGGTCTGTTCAACATCATGCGCAACATTGCGGACGGTATTCGTCTGCTGCTAACGGCTATTGTGCTTGCAGCCGTTTACACGTCATTCAATCCGGGCAGTGATCCGACCACGATCATCATCGGCTCGATTGTTTTGCTTGGGCTGGTGATGATCGTTTTTACGTTTTACGGCGGCATGGAGGCCGTTATCTGGGTCGAGGTCGTGCAGCTTGTCATCTACATCGGCGGAGCGATTGCCGCCGCGGTCGTGCTGCTCCAGAACATCGACGGTGGATTTTCGACGGTTCTGAATGTCGCGAGTCAGTTCGACAAGTTCGACGTTTTCGATTTCAATCTTGATTTCGCAAAAACCTACACGTTCTGGGGCGGACTGCTCGGCGGATGTTTTTTGACGATGTCGACGCACGGCACTGATCAATATCTGGTTCAGCGTTACCTGTGCACAAGCAAAGCATCGTCAGCCTCGACCGCTTTGCTCGTGTCGGGCGGTGTCGTGCTTGCGCAGTTTATCGGATTTTTGTTCATTGGTGCATTGCTGTTCGCGTTCTACGCTCCTTTTAATTCGCCGGAATATGCTCAAGCCGGAGTCGCCGGAAGTGGGGTTCCGGGCACGTTTCCGTTCGCCAAACCGGACCAGGTTTTCCCGAACTTCATAACGGAGCATATGCCCGCTGGATTATCGGGTCTGGTAGTCGCGGCCATTTTCGCCGCGGCGCTCTCGTCGTCTCTAAATTCCATTGCTGCGACCGCCATCAACGATCTCTACAAACCGTTCGCAAAAAGCGTCACGGACAGTCAGCTTCTGAAACTTTCCGGCGTACTTACGGTTATCATCGGAATAGTCCAGATAGTCGTGGCGATCGCTTTCATGGCCACGGGCGAGTCGGCTCTCAACCTTGCTCTTTCTGTCGCGTCCCTTTTCAATGGCCCGGTGTTGGGCGTATTTCTGATCGGCACGTTCCTGAAAAAAGCAAAAGAAATTCACGCTCTGATCGGAATGCTGGCAAGCATGACTTTGATGATTTATATCTTACTTGCGTTCAACAGCATCGTGCCCGGCCCACGAATCGCCTGGCCGTGGTACGCACTGATCGGTAGTTTGACGACGGTTGTCGTCGCGTTTTTCTCAACGGTTTTAATTAGAACAGAAAATGAAATTTCCACTTAGCTCACTATTCCTCATCGCTCTTTTTGTTGACATTACATTCGCTGCGTCTCCGCGTTTGGGTGGTGAAAGACCCCAGTCGCGACCGCTCCCGGTTCTGACTTCCTCATTTCCGCGTCTCGGTGTCACCGCGTCGGAAAAGTTCGAGCCTTCGAAAAAATCGTGGGACTTTGCGGCGAAACAGGTCAAAAAAATGTCCGCGGACGAAAAGGTCGGCCAGCTCGTTCACATCGGGATCAATGCACGATTCGCCAACCGGGACAGCGCTTTCTTCAAAGACCTGCGGCGGCAGATTGTCGAAAACAAGCTCGGCGGCATCATCTTTTTCGGCGCGCCGATCTATGAAACGACTCACATAGCGAACCGAATGCAGGAAGCGGCGAAGTATCCGCTGCTGATGTCGCTCGACGCCGAAACCGGCATCGGGATGCGGTTTGAAGATGCAACCAATTTCCCGTGGGCAATGGCCGTCACGGCGACAGGCAATCCGGAGTATGCGTACAAAATGGGCGTCGTAACCGGCCGCGAAGCACGCGCAATCGGTATTCAGCACGTTTACGCACCCGTTCTGGACGTTAACAACAACGCCGACAACCCTGTCATCAACGTCCGCAGCTTTGGCGAAGATCCGGAAGATGTCGCGCGTTTCGGTGTCGCATTTGCCGAAGGAATCCAGAGCCAAAAGGTTATCGCCACCGCAAAACATTTCCCCGGCCACGGAGATACAGCGGTCGATTCGCACCGCGGTCTGCCGATCATCGAACTGCCCCGTGCTCGATTCGATTCGCTCGAGTTGGTTCCGTTTAAGCGTGCCGTCGAGGCGGGAATAGGATCGGTGATGGTGGCCCACATTGCGATACCGCAGATAGACGGCGAACAGGTCAAACCGTTGAAAGAATATCGGGGAGGCGACGCCGAGGCCGGTGCCGAGATCGTTTCCCAAACGGCCTATATTCCCGCGACGCTTTCGGCAAAAATACAGACCGACATTCTGCGAAAAGAGATGGGCTTCAAGGGCCTTATCGTCTCGGACGCAATGTCGATGAGCGGCTTAACTCTTTACTTTACGCAGGAAGAGGCGGGCGTCCGGGCATTTCTCGCCGGCACCGACATTCTCGAAAAGCCCGAGAACGTCGATGCGATGATTCAAGGCCTGAAGTCTGCCGTTGCGTCAGGCCGCATACCGATGTCGCGGCTGGATGAATCGGTCACGCGACAGGTGGCGTGGAAGCATGCGGTAGGGTTGTTCGATAATCGCATGACGCCCATCGACCAGATCGACCGCATAGTCTCGTCACCGGATGTAACGCAGCTGACCGATGAGATCGCGACCAGAGCGATGACTCTTGTCAGAAACGATGGCAGCGTTCCGATCGATCGCAATGCGCGAATTGCCGTGCTCGGCATCTCAAACGGTTTTGACGGACAATCGACGATGAACAGCCTGGTTGGCAGCTTGCGCGGCGGCGGATTAAGATTTACGCCCGCATACATACAGGAAAATTCGCTGCAGCAGCAGGTCGATGCCGCCCGCAAGGCGGTAAGCGAGTCCGATGTCGTCATCGTCGGCCTGTACGGCCGCGTTCGCTCTGGAGCCAAAAACAGCGTCGGCATACCCGACAACGGAGCCGCCGTCCTGCGCGAAGCTCTCGCCGCAAACAAGAAAGTGATCGGCATCAGCTTCGGCAATCCATATGTGCTGGGATCGTTCCCCGAGATGAAAACCTATCTCGTAGCCTACGGCGACATGCCCAGCCTCCAACGCGCCGCCGCCCGCTCGCTGCTCGGCACACAGGACATAACGGGCAGGCTGCCGATCTCGCTGCCGGGATTGCATCCGCGTGGGACCGGGATCCAGTTAATGAAGAAGTAAATTAGCCGCGGATTAGCGCTGATGACGCGGATTTAAGAAAAGGAGAAAATCATATTTCTTATCTGCGTCATCCGCGTTAATCCGTGGCAAAGATCTTATGCTCCAAGGCTGGGACATCGAAAATTTCCTCGAAGTAAAAAACAACCGCCTGCACGTCAGCGGCGTCGATGCCGTTGAGCTTTCGGAGCAGCATGGTACGCCGCTTTTTGTTTACAGCGAACCGCGCATTCGGCACAATATCGAGCGATTAAAGAAATCGGCCGAGGTTATCGATTGCCCGCTAAAGCTCTGCTACGCCGCGAAGGCGATGTCCACGATGGGCATCCTGCGCGCGATCAAAGACGCTCGGTGCGATATCGAAGTAAACTCGGGCGGCGAGTTGTGGAAGGCTCTGAAGGTCGGGTTTACCGGCGACCAGATCATTTTTAACGGCACGAGCAAAGAAGACTGGGAATTGAGAATGGCCGTAGAAAACGAGATTTACGCCATCCAGGTCGATTCGCTGTACGAGCTTTCGCTGATCGAACAAACCGCCGAGTGGGTCGGCAAAAAAGCGAACGTCAGCCTTCGCCTTGTGCCGGAGATCGAGACCGGCACGCACTCCGGACTGCAAACCGCTTTGCTCACTTCAAAATTCGGCATGATGCCCGACGAAGCGTTTGCCGCGTTCCGCGACCTTAAAGATTCGCCGAACCTCAACCTTTGCGGCATCCACTTGCACATCGGCTCGCAAAATCCCGAACCGCACGCCTATGCCGAAGCCTTCAAAATGCTGTTCGCCAGCATGAGGCGAATCTATGAAGAATCGGGCGTCACGCTGCAGCACATAAACTTGGGCGGTGGTTTTCCAGTAAACTATCTGCGCGACGCAACGCAAAAAAAAGAATTTCCCGACGAACAGCGAGAAATGTTCGCCGCCGATTTCGAACCGAGCGAAGCCATCCGCGAAGCGTGGAGCAAGGTAAAAAATTCAGCCGAACAATCCGGCCACGCGCATCTTCTCGAAAATCTAACGCTCCTAGTCGAACCGGGCCGCAGCATCGTCGCCGACGCCGGAATTTGCCTTACGACCGTTCGCAATGCGAAACAACGCCCGGTCGATAATGGACAGCGGATAATTGATAATGGACAATCCGAAGATGAAAAATTGTCCACTTTCCACTATCCGTTATCCACTGACAATTGGCTCCTAACCGACGCCGGTTTCAACATTCTTCTGTCGATGGAAACCTACAAGTGGTACTACCACCTGATCTCGGCCGAACGAGCAAGTGATAAGCACGACACCGAATACAAACTCGCAGGTCCGCTCTGCGACGGCGGCGACGTTTACTTCGACCACGAAGGCCAAAATCGCCTCCCCGAACACCGTCTTCTACCCGCCGATGTCCAGCCCGGCGAGGTCCTCGCCCTGCTCAACTGCGGCGCATACTCACTTGCCCAGGCATCCCAATACAACGGCCGCTTTCTGCCGCCGGTTGTGCTCGTTAAAGAAGGTGGTGAAACTGAGTTAGTCAGACGGAGAGAGAAGTTTGAAGATCTTATCGGCAGCGATCTTTAATTACGCGACAGCCAGCCGGACGCCATCATCAATATCAAAGCTTGGAGCGTACTCGATATGCAGAACTCGCCTTGGCTCATCCGAAATACATTTCGACGAAGCATGCAGCAAAAGCGGACTCATTGCGATCACCCCGCCTTTTCCCACCAGACAGTCAACGCTTGATTTCTTCGTCCACACTTCAAAGTCTGCTTCGTCGGTCAGCCGTTTTTGATGCGATCCGGGAATAACTCTTAACGGACCGTTCCTGGAGGTCGAAGCATCAAGTTGAATTCGCAGGGCGACAATCTGAGTTAACGCCATGCGCGGTGCGTGAGCAAAAACAACACCATCTTTAACTGAAGCAGATGACCAACCGTTTTGATCGGAAAACTTTTCGATTGGCAAAGCCGTGTCCTGATGCCACGCGACCAGCCAATTGGCTTTGCCTGATTTCTTGAAGAGTGTTGCTTTGTAAGCAATTGACTGCCTTCCGCTGATGTTTTTGACAATGCCCACCAGACGTTCGTCGCTTGCAATCGCAGCAACGGCGCTGTTCGACATTAGGTTACGAATCCCGGCATGGTTTCTTTTTGAAGCACGGCTCGTCAGTTTGGACAACAGACCGTCGCACTCGGCATAAGATAAAACGCTTTGGACGATAACAAAACCGTCCTGGTCAAACTGTCTTTGTGCTTCTACCTTATGCACTCTAAATGCGGGCCGGAATCAAAAGGGACTGCACCGTCTCTTTCTGCTCCGCTGCGACCTCGAATCCACAATCCTCAAAAACTTTTGCGAGGTCGGTCATCGCAGTAACGCGGCTGCTTTCGTCCCTGACTGACACGATCGTGGCGAGATTTGTGTCCGCGGCCTGTTGAGCTTTTTCCGGGTCGCCAAGTTTGAAATAGCGAAACGCTAACGCGTTGTAAGCGGACGAACGGGAAACAAGCTGCGGCACTTCCTCCGCCAGAGAGCTTGCTTCGTCGAGAAAGGCGGTCGCATTTTCCTTGTCGCCGTTTGCGGCTGAGGTGTCACTCAATGAGATAAGTGCAAACATCCGTTGAGCGTCCTCGCGGATAGCATTGAGCGCGGTGCGTGCGAGTTCCGGATTTTTTTGAATCGTCAGGATATTCGCGATCTGTCCGAGCGCATTCATTTCTTCGTTTTCGTCCGCTATTTCGTGAGCGATCTCTATCGCGCGCTCGCCCTTTTCGAAACCGGCGTACTGGACCGCGATGTTGACGAACAAAGCGAATCTCGCTTTGCTGTCGCGGGTTTCGATCTCTTTTTGTGATTTGAGAATGGAATACGCTTCGTCCAACGCATCCGACGCTTCGGTCTTTTCGTCACGTCGCCAAAGTTCGCGCGCGAACCCGAGCAAGGCGGTCGCGATCTGCGTCTTATCGAGCACGGAGTCCAGTGTCCGATCGGCCAGTTCAAGGCTCCCGGCTCGCAAAAAACCCAGCGAGACAGCAGACAAAAAATTGTCTCGATGAATATTGTCTAAAACGTCTGCGTAACCGCGTGCCTTATCGAACGTCTCGACCGCCCTGTCGTTTCGCTTGGCCGCGATGAACGAATTTCCGATGTCGATCAATGACCTGATCCGCTCTTCTTCATGCTCGGTTTCCTCGGCCGGAGCAATCGCGCGATCGAGCAGGCCGACGGCCTGTTCCAGATTTTCTTTTTCGACGCTCCCGGCCGCTATCACAACCAGCGCATGAGCGGCCGCGGACGGAAATTCAATCTCGCCGACCGTTTCCAATGCGTCCGACGCGTTGCCGTCCGCGTGCTGACGGACCGCTATTCCAGCGAGCACGTTGTCGCTATGGTCCATATCATCGGCCACCGTTCGCGCCTTTTCGATCCCTCCGGCCGAAGCCAGCATAAGCCCGATCCGTTCGCGTGCCTGCGCCTGCATGCCGTGGTCGTCCATCGCCTCGACCAACTGCAACGCGTATTCATCATCGCCGATGCCGGCACAGGTTTCCGCCACTGCTATCAACAGACGGTCACGAACATACGGGTCATCGACCGTGTTCGACAACTCCGCCGCCAGATCGACCTCGCCCTTTGCCAGATACTGCGGCACGACGGCCATCATCGCCTGGGCACGCCCGTCATTGCTCTCGATCGATTCGGCCAGATAAGCCGCACACGACAGCAAGTCGCTCTCGGCCTCCTCACGCGAAATGAAATGTTCTGACATAAAAAAATAACTATCAACTATCCACTACCCAACTATCAACTTAATTTTTGTGCAAACAATTGATAGTCAATTAGTGGGTAGTTGATAGTTCTTGTGTCCAGGCAAAAAGGCCTAAATCTTCGCTGCAAAAGCCTGCCGGAACGATGCGGCCATCCAGTCGTCCAGGTTCTTCGTTACCCATTCGGCCCCGGCCCGGCGGAGTTTGTTTGCCGAAACGGTGTTCGCTATGCCAAGCACTTGCAGGTCTGCTCGTTTTCCGGCGGTAACTCCCGGTGGCGAATCTTCAATTACAACGCATTCGTCATGCGTCATCGGCAAGTGTCCCTGGGCGATTCGGAAAAGATCGATCTGCTCAAAACCTTTGCGATAGCACTCCGGATCGGGTTTGCATTTCGACACTTCTTCGGCACTAACGATGACGGCAAAGCAATCGATCAGGCCCGCCTTTTCGAGCACAAAATCGATCTCTTCCCTTTTCGACATGCTCACCAAACCGAGCGCGAATTCTTTCGACATTTTGCGGATAAAATTTTCGATGCCAGGAAACAGCGGCAGGTCGGACGAGATCTTTTCGCGCCACTTCTGCGTCTTTGCGGTCGTCAGCTCAAGCACGCGGTCGATGCCCGACGGCTTCCCGGCCTCCTGCAAAACCGAAGCGACGAATGTCTTGTCATCCATCCCAAGCCGCGAATAATAGGTTTCGTCGGTCACCTCAATTCCGTCCGCCTGCAGAATCTCGCGATAGACCGCATGCTGGATCGGCTCGTCATTGATAACCACGCCGTTAAAATCGAGAAGAAGTGCTTTGATCATATCTTTTTTGTTCAGAGTACACGCTTCAGCGTGCGGTTTTAGCCGAACATGTTCCCTCGCCCTAAAATTCCGTTCGGGTCAAACGCCTTTTTCAACTCCGCCATTTCGTTCAGATAGCGTTCGCCCATCATTACATTAAGGTACTTACTCTTCAGCTTGCCGATCCCGTGTTCGGCCGAAATCGTCCCACCAAGCATTATTGCTTGCGCAATAAACCGTCCGTAAAGATGCCGCGACCGCTCGGCTTCTTCATCGTCTTTGGGCAACAAATTCGCGTGCAGATGACAGTCACCGATATGCCCGAAGATCACATAATCGATCCCGCTCGCCTCCAGCGTCTTTTTATAAAATTTTAGAAATGCAGGGAAATTTTCATCCGGCACGGCCATATCGGTGCCGATCTTTTTCTGCTTGTTCCGAACAACACGCTCATTCACCGAAACCGGCAACGCGTGCCGAAACGCTCGCATCTTTTCGCGATCCTGCTCGGTCGTAGTGAACCATGATCGGTCGAGATCCGCCTGATGCTTCTCCAGGAATTCGTTCCATTTTTCAAGAAGAACGTCTTCCGATTCGGCGGTCGTTTCCTGCTCGAAAAAAATAGCTCCAGCCATGCCCGATGGCGTTTCGGGAAACTTTTCTGAAATAAAACCCAACGCCCGGTCATCGAAATATTCGATCAGCGACGCATCCAGGTCAGAACCG
Organism: uncultured Acidobacteriota bacterium; assembly: GCA_902826385.1. Taxonomy (GTDB): domain Bacteria; phylum Acidobacteriota; class Blastocatellia; order Pyrinomonadales; family Pyrinomonadaceae; genus OLB17. The sequence continues at coordinate 8,319 of CADEEU010000013.1, forward strand.
GGAGCGGTAGCGACCGGGGCCTTTCGGCTATTGAACGACAGGGACCGGACCTCATCCACAAACGCCAGCAGATCGTCATATCTTTCAAAAAAAACGATCCCGCTAAAAAATCCTTCCGGCTTCGTCAGCAAATTCAGCTCGATCTCGGTAATCACGCCGAGCGTACCTTCGCTTCCGACAAACAGATCGATCGCATCCAGCGGTTCCGCGTTGTAATAACCGCTGACGTTCTTTCGCACATCGGGCCGCTGATACGAAGGGACACGGGCACGGATCTGCCTGCCGCTTTCGGTCACAACCTCCACCTCTTTCCCATCCGAGGAGAAAGCGGTTCCGCGTTTCAGATTCAGCACAGCGCCGTCCGCAAGCACAACCTTCAAACCGGTAACAAACTCACGCGTCGCGCCGTACTTAAAGCTCCGTGAGCCCGAAGCGTTAGTCGCCACGGTTCCGCCGATCTGGCAACTCCACTCGGTCGGGTCAGGCGGATAAAAAAGTCCTTCCGCCTCGACCGCTTTCTGAAAATCGGCCAACACCACACCCGGTTCGACAACCGCCGTCATCGTCGCCTTGTCGATCTTAACGATCTTGTTAAGCCGTTCAAGCGAAACAACGTATCCGCCAAACGGAATCGCTCCACCAACGGTGCCTGTTCTCGCACCCGATATCGTGACTGGAATATTCCGACCGCCCGCCTCGCGCAAAATGTCCGCTATCTCCGCCGCCGATTCCGGAATAAACAGCTTTTCCGCAAACCCGCCCGGCATGTTGCTGGCGTCAGTGAGATAGTTTTGCAGTTCGTCGAGCTGCGTTCTTACCTTCATCATTTAAATCTAAATGCTCGCTACGGTAATTATAGACTTTTGGTGGTTGACTACATATTGTAGCCAACTGTGCCGTCCGAATTTCTCGATTTAATACGCTTTAAATTTGAATATCGAACTTACTGAGAAAATTATTAAATCGCAACCCGTGACAGAACGTCACGGGTTAACGATACTCCAATTCCCTCTCTCGCAGGTACCGCAGCCTGTCCCTGATCTCCGCGGCGTGTTCGAATTTCATTTCTTTGGCGGCGTGACGCATGTCCATCTCTAATTGGGCGATGGTTTCCTTCAACTGCTTTGGCGAGTACTCCTCAAACGCATCCAGATCGAGCGGCACCTTAAAGTAATCTGCCTCATAAGCGGTGATCAACGTCGCGTCGATCGATTTCACAATGGTCATCGGCGTGATGCCGTGCTCCTGGTTGTATTCTTCCTGTATCGCCCGTCGCCGTTGGGTTTCATCGATTGCCCGGTGCATCGAATCAGTAATTTTGTCGGCGTATAGTATCGCTTTGCCGTCCGCGTTCCGGGCGGCGCGGCCCATGGTCTGGATCAGAGAACGTTCGGACCGCAAGAAACCTTCCTTGTCCGCATCTAAAATCGCAACCAGCGAAACTTCGGGCAGATCCAGCCCTTCCCGCAAAAGATTGATGCCGACAAGTACATCGTGAACGCCGCGGCGGAGGTCACGCAGTATCTTGATTCGCTCAAGCGTCAGAATCTCACTGTGCAGATAAGTGACCTTGACGCCGACTTCCAGAAAGTATTCGCTCAGGCTTTCGGCCATCCGCTTGGTCAGCGTTGTGACCAAAACGCGTTCGTTGCGCTCCGCACGCAGACGACATTCTTCCAGCAGATCGTCGATCTGTCCTTTTACGGGCCGCACTTCGATAATCGGGTCGAGCAGTCCGGTCGGCCTTATTATCTGTTCGATCACCTCGCCCTCGGTTTTCTCGAGCTCGAAATTTCCGGGCGTAGCCGAAACGTAAATTGTCTGGCCGCGGCGCTCCTCAAACTCGGCAAAATTCAGCGGCCGGTTGTCCTTCGCCGATGGAAGCCGAAAACCGTATTCGACCAGCGTCCCTTTGCGCGACTGGTCGCCCTTGAACATCGCCCCGATTTGCGGAATAGTCTGGTGCGATTCGTCGATGACGATCATCGCGTCCGACGGCAGATAATCCAGCAGCGTCGGCGGCGGAGCACCCGGCGGCTTGCCTGTCAGGTGTCGCGAGTAATTCTCGATCCCACGGCAAAACCCCATTTCCTTGATCATCTCAAGGTCGTACATCGTCCGCTGGTGCAGTCGTTGTGCCTCGACAATCTTGCCCTCGTTAACCAAAAACTCTTCGTGCTGATCAAGCTCTTCCCGAATGGTTTGGACAGCTCGTTTGATCGTCTGCTTAGTCATCACGTAGTGCGTTTTCGGATATATCGGCACTCTGGTTTCGTGCTTCTCGATCACTTCGCCCAGAAGCGGATCGATCGTCGAAACCGAATCTATCTCATCGCCCCAAAACTCGATACGGTAGGCGTTGTCCTGATAGCTCGGATAAAGCTCGACCACATCGCCGCGTACGCGAAAAACTCCGCGGTCGAAATCGATATTCACCCGCTCATACTGAAGCTCGACCAACTTCTGTAAGAACTCCTCTCGCTTGATCTTCATTCCCGGCTCTACAAAGATCAGCATTCCGTAATAAGCGTCCGGGTCGCCCAAACCGTAAATACACGAAACCGAAGCAACCACAATCACATCATGCCGCTCGAACAAACCGCGCGTCGCGCTCATCCGCAGCCGGTCGATCTCGTCATTTACCGTCGCTTCTTTTTCTATGTAAAGGTCGGAAGCGGGAACGTAAGCCTCCGGCTGGTAATAATCGTAATATGAAACGAAATACTCGACCTTATTCTCAGGAAAAAACGTCTTGAATTCCTGATAAAGCTGCGCCGCCAGAGTTTTGTTGTGGGCAATAACCAGCGTTGGCCGCTGAACCTGTTCGATCACGTTCGCGATCGTAAACGTCTTGCCGCTGCCCGTTATCCCCAACAGCACCTGGTCCTTCATACCTTCTTTCAAATTGGCGACCAACTGCTCGATCGCCTCCGGTTGATCGCCTTTAGGCTGATTTTCACTAATGAGACGGAATTGCATGTCTTAATCGTACTACAAAATCTCCCAAATTTGTAGGAGCGACGCCACTTGAAAAACCTGAATTCCGGATTTTTATTTCAGCACTTTGACAGGCTTTTGAATAAGAATTATTCTAAATCCAATTAAACAAACATGAAGCACGAAATAGACGATATGAACGAGCGTGGACTGACTAAGCAGCGTCGTGCCGTTCTTGAGGTTATACGGGGATCGCACAAACATATGACCGCGAACGATGTTTTCGAAGGCGCGCGGGCCGCACTGCCGGGCATCTCCTTCGCGACAGTCTACAATTCGCTTCGCTACCTAAAAAATGAAGGGCTGATCGGCGAAATACAGTTCGGCATGGACGCGAATCGCTACGACCGTAAACTATCGCGTCACGACCACGCGATCTGCAACAAATGCGGCGAGATTGTCGATCTCGAGCTGCCGATCCCGGCCGGACTGGTCAAAAAAGCGGCCGAGCTTTCCAGGTTCGAGGCCGGATCGGTCGAACTCACTTTGCGTGGATTGTGTCCGGCGTGCAGCAAATAATTTCTAAGCAATAACCAAAAAACAATCAAAGGTGGAAAAGATGGGAAACAACGAACATTCGAAATCAAATGGTAATGGTTCGGGTAAATGCCCGTTCACAAGTGGTGCGATACGATTCACGACCGAAAGTAATCGTTCGAACCGCGATTGGTGGCCGAAGATGTTGAACCTGAACATCCTTCGACAGCATTCTTCGTTATCCGACCCGATGGGCGAAAAATTCGATTATGCAAAAGAATTCAAATCGCTCGATTATGCGGCGTTAAAGAAAGATCTCGCGAACCTCATGACCGATTCGCAGGACTGGTGGCCGGCGGATTTCGGGCATTACGGTGGTCTGTTCATTCGTCTCACTTGGCACGCGGCGGGCACGTACCGCATCCAGGACGGCCGAGGCGGCGGCGGTCGCGGACAGCAGCGTTTTGCTCCGCTCAATAGCTGGCCCGACAACGTCAGCCTCGACAAGGCTCGTCGCCTGCTCTGGCCGATCAAGCAAAAGTATGGCCCCAAGATCTCCTGGGCCGACCTTTTCATCCTCGTCGGCAACGTCGCGCTGGAGACGATGGAGTTTAAGACGCTCGGCTTCGGCGGCGGACGCGAGGACGTTTGGGAGCCGGACCAGGACGTTTATTGGGGTGCCGAAACGACGTGGCTCGCGGGCGACATTCGCTATAAGCACGGCTCGCCCGGCGTCGAGGGCGAAGGCGTCCTCGTTTCGGATGACAATGCTGACGGAGACGTGCATACACGGAAGCTCGAGAACCCCCTCGGTGCGGTCCAGATGGGCTTGATCTACGTAAATCCCGAGGGCCCGGACGGCAATCCTGATCCGCTGCTCGCGGCGCATGACATACGCGAGACCTTCGGCCGGATGGCTATGGACGACGAGGAAACCGTCGCGCTGATCGCCGGCGGACACACCTTCGGCAAGGCGCACGGTGCGGCCCCGTCCGACAATGTCGCGGTCGAGCCTGAGGGTGCGGGCATCGCCGCGCAAGGCTTCGGCTGGCACAACAGCTACGGTAGCGGCATGGGCTCGGACACGATCACGAGCGGCCTCGCGGTGACGTGGACGACGACCCCGACGAAGTGGAGCAATAACTATTTCGAGAACCTTTTCGGCTTTGAGTGGGAACTGACCAAGAGCCCGGCCGGAGCCCAGCAATGGGTCGCCAAGGACGCCGACGACATCATTCCCGACGCGTACGACCCTAATAAGAAACACAAGCCGACGATGCTCACGACGGACCTCGCTCTCCGGTTCGACCCGGAGTTCGGGCCGATCTCGAAACGTTTTCTCGAGAACCCCGATGAGTTCGCCGACGCCTTCGCACGTGCTTGGTTCAAGCTCACGCACCGTGACATGGGCCCGAAGGGCCGTTATCTTGGGCCTGAAGTACCAGCCGAAGACCTGATCTGGCAGGACCCGGTTCCGGCCGGGCCGCAGATCGACGCTGCGGACATTGATGTGTTGAAGGCGAAGATCCTTGATTCGGGTTTATCTGTCTCGCAGTTGGTTTCCGCGGCGTGGGCTTCGGCTTCGACCTTCCGCGGTTCGGACAAACGCGGCGGAGCAAACGGCGGCCGCGTTCGCCTTGAACCGCAAAAGAATTGGGAGGTCAACAATCCGACCCAACTGGCGGCAGTCGTTGAAAAGCTGGAAGGAATTCAGAAAGATTTCGGCAAGCCGGTTTCGTTGGCCGATCTGATCGTCCTTGGCGGTTGTGCCGCGATCGAAAAAGCGGCAAAAGACGCCGGGCACAACATTACCGTGCCGTTCACGCCGGGACGCGGCGACGCTTCGCAGGAGCAGACTGAAGTCGAATCGTTCCAGTATCTTGAACCGCAGGCCGACGGCTTTCGCAACTACAAGAAAGGCCATCATTCGACACCGGAAGAAGAAATGCTGGTCGACAAGGCCCAGCTTCTGACCCTGACCGCGCCTGAGATGACGGTGCTCGTCGGCGGAATGCGAGTGCTCGGCACGAACTACGACGGCTCGAAACACGGTGTTTTTACCGATAGCCCCGGCGCACTGACGAACGACTTTTTCGTCAACCTGCTAGACATGAACACGAAGTGGGCTCCGACCTCCGATGCCGACTCCGAATTCGAAGGCCGTGACCGAAAGACCAACGACCTAAAATGGACCGGCACTCGTGCCGACCTCGTCTTCGGCTCAAACTCCGAACTCCGCGCCATCGCCGAGGTTTACGCATGCTCCGATTCCAAAGACAAGTTCGCCCACGACTTCGTCGCCGCCTGGAACAAAGTAATGAACCTAGACCGCTTCGACGTGCGGTAACATTTCAATAGCACATTGGTTAACTAAAAGGTTCCGATTTTTCGGAGCCTTTTGTTTTTTGCGCCCGAGCAAAAACAAGCAGCCTGCTATGTTTCGTTTCACCGTTTCGACCAAGCCAAATCAGAAAACGGATATGGACGATGTTTGCAACCTAAAAATGCCATCTGAAACTAATTCTTGATGTTATGACGACTGATAGGTTAGAATTCCAGTGATGCACTAACATTGGTCTTCGACTCATAGCCTCTCGAGCCGACAAATTCTTAAGGCCCTTAAAAACCGGACAGTCATTTCGTTCCGGGACCCCCAAATCCGACCCCGACCTAGTTTTTTTTTGCTTCTCTTATTCAAAAGGAGTGTTTATATGGAACAGATTGTATCCCGTACCGGCTTCGGGAGCAGGTTTACAAAGGCCGTTGTGTGCCTGCAAGCCCTTTTGCTGTTTTGTTTGCTGGCTGTATTGCCGGTTGTGGCTCAGGACGAAATCGAATCGCCGGAGCCTGTTTTGATCAGCGAGGCAACCTCTGCCAAAGTACTGGCCGTAAATGCGGAAAACTGGGCAGGCAGATTGCCTGTATCCGGCGATGCGGTCATCACTCCCAATGCCAGGATCGTCGTGTTCGTGACCAATATCGAGCTTTTGCCGGACGAAGCCGCCGGCGCCTTTAGAATTTATGCCGCGGACAGACAGGGTAAGCAGTACAGGTTTGTGGTCGAGGACATAAGGCGTCTCGAAAAACAGCCGTGGATCTCCGGCGTCACGGTTCGAATAGTCGATCCGAGCGGCTACAACGGTCAACCGAATTTAAAGGGCGGGCTCGCCGTAAGAATCTCATGGCGCGGCAACACCAGTAATCGTCTGCGGCTTACAGCGGGCAGGATTCAAATACCCGATCCCGAGGGCCTGTTACCATCGCCAGCCCCGACCGCTTCGCCGTCGGTAGCTATGCGAGGTTCGACCGGCGGCGACCGCAAACGCTTTATGGAACAGGCCACTTTCGGGCCGACCGCTGCGACCGATTTTCGCCTTAGGCAAATCGGCATACGTCGCTGGCTAGATGAGCAGATCAATAAACCATATCCGACCATTCCGTATTCAAACTTCGCTCAGAAACCGTTTGACGTGATCGTAGGATGCGGAGGCGATTACGGGATCAATCCCGAGATAGACCTTTGTCTTCGCAATCATTACTGGATCTACGACAACCAAAAATGGATGATCCGCGAGGCGTTGTACGGTGACGACCAACTTCGACGACGCGTTTCGTGGGCATTGCACCAGATCTGGGTTGTGTCCGCCCGTACGGTATACCAAAACCGCTGGATGCAGGAATACACCGAGATTCTCGACCGCAACGCGTTCGGTAATTATCGAGACCTAATGCGCGAAATGACGCTCAGTCCGGCTATGGGCGAGTATCTCGACATGGTCCGCAGCTCACGGCAGAACCCGAACGAGAATTATCCGCGAGAGCTGCTGCAGCTTTTCTCCGTCGGGCTTTACATGCTGAACCAGGACGGAACCTATCAGCTTGACGGTCAGGGAAACCGCATTCCAACCTACGACCAGGCGAAGATTGACCAGTTTACAAAGGTCTTTACCGGCTGGACGCAGTGCAGTAATTCTTCGAATCCCGCGTGCGCAAACGTTGCGGTCGGTGCTCCGAATTTTATCGACCCGATGATCCTGACGTTCCCGAACAATCACGATCAGACGGCCAAGAGTCTTTTCAATTACGCGGGCGCACCGAACCCGACTATCGCTGCCTGTTCGAACTGTACTACCGACCCGAACCGGATCGCCTATGCGAATGACTCTTTGAACAGGACGCTCGATAACATCTTCTATCATCCGAATGTAGGACCGTTTATCGGCAAGCTGTTCATTCAGCACTTTGTGACCAGCGACCCTAGCCCGGCCTACGTTTCGCGCGTTGCGGCGGCATTCAACAATAATGGTGCCGGCGTTCGCGGCGACATGAAAGCCTTGATAAAGGCAGTGCTTCTCGATCCCGAGGCCCGCGGCAGCAAAAAGTCCGATCCGACTTACGGTAAAATGCGCGAACCGCTTCAGTTTTTCACAAACCTCATGCGGCTCTATAACGTTCGCGCCGGAACCCATTCGAGTTCCGGCCCAACAACGCCTCCGGCAGCCTGTCAGGGCCAGAGCGACGGGATATTCTCGTGGATGATGGGCTCGATGGGCCAGGAGGTTTGGAGCCCGCCGACGGTGTTCAATTACTACTCGCCGGACTACGTCGTGCCGGGTACGGATATTCTTGGACCCGAGTTTGGACTGGCAAACACCGGCTCGTCATTCGACAAGAATAACTATGTGTTGTATCTGACGCTCGGGCAGGGGCTCTGGATGGATGCGACGACAACTTCAAATCCTTATCCTTACACGCCTTGCGGGACCTCGCTCGATCTCGCGGAAATTACCGCGTGGGCCGGGGCCGACTCGACCGGTAACACTCTGATCGAAGGGCTTAACAACAAGATGATGCACGGCACGATGTCGGAAGCAATGAAGACAAAAATTCGTGCGGCCATCAATTTCAGTGTGCCCGCCGGTGACAAAGCGCGGCAGGCACTATTCTTGGTGGCAAGTTCGTCCCAGTATCAAATTCAACGCTGAGGTGGAAACGATGAAAGACAACAGAAGGCAGTTTATAAAAAAATCGGGTTGCGCCTTAAGCATGATGGCCCTTGCGACACAGGCACGGCATTTTGGAATGGTGAGCGCGATGTCGCAAAAAGGCGCGTCGATCTCCGCTCCACCGTCTGACTATCGGGCGCTGGTTTGCATATTGCTCTCGGGCGGAAACGACGGAAACAATCTGATCGTCCCAAATCATTCGGATGCGACGATTAGTAATTACGCAGCGTACGCGGCATCCAGGTCATCGCAGGGATTGGCGATTCCTCAAAACCAGCTTCTTCCGATAACGGTCCCGAGGTTAAGCAACCTGACTTACGGTTTGCATCCGAACCTCGGTACGGTCGCCGGTGGAGTAAACAGCGGCATACACGGACTTTGGGCGACGGGCAAACTGGCCGCAGTAGTAAACACCGGCAACCTTACACGGCCGCTTACAAAGGCGCAGTTTCTTGGAAATCCGGCATGGCGGCCTTATCAGCTATTCTCGCATTCGGACCAAGTCCAGCAGCAGCAATCGTCGCGTTCCGACGCCCCAAGCCCAATCGGCTGGGGCGGAAAGATCGCCGACCGGACAAATACGGCAAATAACCCGACGGGCCGCGTGCCGATGATCACATCGATCGGGGGAACGCAGCTTTTCACCCTCGGTCAGAATACGACGCCGCTTGCTATCAGGGACGCGAACACACCGCTGAACGAGGTGCTGGTGACATATTCCACGTGCTGTACAGATCCTTTCTCGGCTGCGCGTACGACGGCGCTTGCCGAACTTCGCACGGTCGATCTTGATTCGGAGCTGGTCCGGGCGACAAGCCACATAATGAACCAGGCCCAGACGGCGAGCAGTGCGCTCAGCACTTATCAGGAAGTCGGCGTCACCTTCCCCAACACAGACATTGGCCGGCAGTTGAAACAGGTCGCTCGCATGATCAAAAAGCGAACCGACCTGAATATTAACCGTCAGGTTTTCTTCGTCGAGCTTGGCGGGTTCGACACGCATCAGAATCAGCTCAGCAATCAAGTAGGTCAGACCATCCTGCTTGCTCAGCTTAGCCAGGCCATGAGGGCCCTATACGACGAGATGTTCAACCTTGGGCTGGACACTAAGGTAACGCAGTTTACGCTGTCGGATTTCGGCCGAACTATGAATCCGGCAGGCATCGGCTCGGGCGTCGGGACGGACCACGCCTGGGGAAACCACATGCTGGTTTTGGGCGGATCGGTTGTCGGGGGCAATTTTTACGGCAGTACGAGACCGGACGGTTCGGGCAATTACTATCCGACGCTTGCGCTTGGCGGGCCGGACGACATCGACACCGGCGGGGCACCGCGCGGCCGCTGGCTGCCGACAACCGGTGTGGAACAGTACGCCGCTACGCTCGGCCGCTGGTTCGGCCTTACTGACGCAGATCTGCCGGCGATATTCCCGAATATCGGAAGCTTTACGAACACCGATCTCGGGTTTATGATCCCGTGATCGGTCTGAAAGGGTTTTAGGAAAAATCGCGGAAATACCGGCACAAATCGTCGACGCCGGTATTTCCGCCGCACAGGATCAGAACAACGCTGCCGTCGGAACCGAAGTTAGATCGAAGCTTTTCGGCGGCCGCAAGCGTGCATGAAGCCGCGGGCTCGGTAATGACCTTTAATCGTTCCAGGATAAAGGTCATCGCTTCAACGGCTTCCCGGTCGCTTACCACGGTGACGCTCTCAAAATTCTCTTTCACCATTGCCAATGTAGCTTCGGAAACCGATGGTGCTCCCAGAGTTTTTGCTATGGATGTGATCGCAGGAAGCTGGATCGGATGTCCCGCCGCCAAAGCCTGTGACATTGCATCGGCACCTTCGGTTTCGACTCCAAATACACGAACGCCTGGATTACTGGCTTTCACGGCGACGGCAACGCCGGCCGCCAATCCGCCGCCGCCGATGCTGACGATCACGTCCGTGGCGTCCGGAACATCTTCGAGAATTTCCAGACCAAGCGTACCCTGGCCCGCCATAACAAGTGGATCGTCGAATGGATGGACGAATGCCATTCCTTTATCTTGGTAGGTTTCGACCGCCGCAAACGCTTCTGCTATGCTCGGCCGCAGATCGACGGCGGCACCGTAACCGCGCGTTGCATCGACGTAAACCTGCGGCGTGTTTTCGGGCATGAGTATCACGGCGCTCACGCCGAGTGTGTTGGCCGCATAAGCAACCGCCTGAGCGTGGTTGCCGCCGCTGACCGCCACGACGCCGCGTGAACGTTCATCCTCGGTCATGCTCAGCATTTTGTTAAATGCCCCACGAACCTTGAATGAGCCTGTCCTTTGGAAAAGCTCATATTTGACGAAGATGTTTGTGCCAATATGGCTGCTCAGCGACTCGCTTCGCTCCAAATGAGTCCGTTTGATAAACGGAGCGATCCTATCCCTGGCAGACCGTATATCATTGACGTCGATAAACTTGCTATGCTCTTCCCCTGTCCGAGATGTCATTCCAACACTATAACATCCCGCTATCCGACATTGCCGGAGCCACGCCTGCTCGGTAACATGTAATCGATGACAGAGCAAGAGTTAATGGCCCCGGCCGACATCCACGCGTTTGGGATCGAAATCGTTTATAAGCAGCTCGAAAAAGACGGCTGGGTAGTTCAGTCGGCCGATGTCGAGGCCGATATCGCTTCGGAGCCCCAGATCGTAGCCGCAAAGGACGGCGAGCTTGCTTTCTTTGTTGTTCGGACGGGAGTTTATCCCGGACGCGGCCGTTTTGAGGAAGGCCAGGAAGCTTTTGATACTCTGGTAAAACACGCGTCCGAACACGGAGCCTCGTGCTATTTTGCAAGCGTCGGCATCGCAAACTCCAACGGAACAACCGAAGAGGAAATGTCGGTGCCCGTAAAGGGTGTTGCTTACAACATTCAATTTGACGGCCTGATTAAGATGGCCTTCGCGGGCGCGCAAGAGGACGGCTGATCGCTTCTCTTCAAAAAACCAGCCGTCCCCCCAGCATCCACACCTAAAGGCATGGAATTCAATATGGTTTTCCTAAGTTAAACGATCAATGCCGCGGTGTTTCCGCAGAAACCGAAAAACAAGAAAGGCCCTTTTCCTGTGAAAAGAGCCTTGTTAGCATTGCTGAGACGTGAGCCCCTAAGTAGTCCTGCTACCCATAACCAGCCTTACAAGAAGCAGCAGGATTATGGCTCCGATGATGGACATGATCCATCCAGCGGCATAATTTTCGCCCGCCCAGAGGCTTCGGGCAATAAATCCGCCGATAAATGCCCCGGCTATACCGAGGACCGCCGTGAGGATCCAACCAAGCGGACCGTCCGGAAACGCTTCCTTGCCCGGCAAAAGAAGTCTCGCAAGAATACCGACTATCAACCCACCGATAAGCTGACCGATCATATTTAGCCCTCCTTAGAAATCTAAAACTCTGTACCTAATACCCTCTCTTTTACACCTAACAGAAACTTAATACAAGCTTCTGTTAGATTGATAACGGAGCCGGTGCACCTTTACAAATAAAATCTGATCTCGATAATAAACCCTAGTACCAGAATTGGAGAAAAATAAACGAATGTCAGAAGAAAACGGCACGGGCAGTAACCTTATCTGGGCCCTCACCACCATAATTGTTGTCGCAATGATCGTTGGAGCTCTTTACTATTCCGGTTTCCTGACCGGAAACAAGAAACAGCAGATCGACGTCGAAATAACCGCACCGGCGCCGGCCCGATAATTAAAAAAAGGTTGTCTGAAACGTCATTTAAGCGGCTCCAGCCGGAGCCAAATGTTTGTAGAACCTGCGGCATAGAAATCACTAAAGCTCCGTAGGAGCGACACGTTAAATATGACAAAAGAAGCACATGCCGCTCCTAACGGAGCTTAGATCAAATCTGACTTTCAGACAGCCTCTCTTTTTTCAACTAAACTCGTTCTTCCAAATTGTGCCGCTTTATCATTCCGTAAAGCCGCGGTCGATAAAGGCCCAGAAGATTAGCGGCTGCCTGTTTATTGCCGCGTGTGCGGCGTAATGCTGCGAGCACGACTCCGCTTTCGATTCCGTTAAAAACGTCACCTTGCTCAGTTCCTTCGACGGGTTCTTCAAGGTTATCGACAATAAGCTTGCCCACTTCCTCAAAGAGTTCATCGCCCGTCAGGCCTGTCCTAAACGACGACAATCCATTTTGTGGCCCATTTTGCACGGACGAGGACATACCAGAGACACCTGCCGCCGGCATAGCGGCCGCGATGATCGGAGGCGGTTCTGCCGACGGGTCCAGTCGTATATCGAGCTGCTCGATAAGGTCAGAGCGACTTAGCAGTATCGCTCGTTCGATGACATGCTGAAGCTCGCGAACGTTTCCGCGCCACGTGTAATTGAGCAATTGGTTGTACGCCGCCTGTGAAAACTTGATCTTTCCGCGATTGTATTTTTCTCCGTACAGTTCTATAAAATGCTCGGCCAGCATGGGAACGTCTTCCATTCGCTCGCGAAGGGGCGGAATCTTTATCTCGATAGTGTTGATCCGATAGTAAAGATCCTCGCGCAAATTTCCGTCTTGTATAGCCTCAAAAGGCAAACGGTTCGTCGAGCAGATAAGCCTGAAATCGGCATCCTGAGGTTTATCGCTGCCAACGCGGTAGAACACTTTTTCCTGAAGTACGCGAAGCAGCTTCGGCTGCAAATCGATCGGCATTTCTCCGATCTCGTCGAGCAGCAAGCTTCCGCCCGACGCTTGTCCGATAAAACCGACCTTGTCGCTGTTCGCACCGGTAAACGATCCTTTAATGTGACCAAAAAGCTGTGATTCGATGAGATCTTTAGGCAGCGCCGAACAGTTTACTTTAACGAACGGCTTGCCGGAACGATGGCTCTTGTAATGGATGGCATTGGCAATGACTTCTTTTCCCGTACCGGACTCGCCAAGAATAAGTATATTCGCATCGGACTCGGCTACATTTTCGATAATTTCGTAAATATTCTGCATCGAACGGGCGCCGCCGATAACGCCTTCATAAGAATTTCGGCTCGAAAGCCGGCCGCGCAGTTCTTCGATCTCGCGTGCCTGCTGAGAATTAATGAGCGTTTGCTGTTTGCGTTCGACGGCGTTACGCACGTCGACCATCAGTCCCTGGTAGTTTCCATCCTTTACGATGTAACCAAATGCTCCGACGCGTGTTGCCTCGATCGCCTTTTCAGCGGAGTCTTCGCCGGTCACGACAATTATCTCCGTCGCCGGCGAAATTTCTTTCGAACGGCGGACCATTTCAATTCCGTTTATGTCCGGCAGATTGAGGTCGGTAAGAATTACGTCGTAGTCGTTGGATTTTGCCAATCCCAGTCCGGCAGAGCCATTCTCAGCACTATCTACTGAAAATCCGTCTGAAGTTAGGTGAAATGCAAGCAGGTCAAGCGCCAACTTGTCGTCGTCTATAATCAAGGCTCTATTCGCCATGTTTTCCTTTTGTGTTTGTGGGTTCTCGGTCATTGTATCAAATTAGGACGGTTTGCAAACCCGTCCGGCACTAATTTTATCGGGGGCTGAACGAAGATTTACACTGTAATGGTCGTATTTGTCGCAATTTCATTTATTTCAGCCATTTAGAAGCGTAAGTCCTACTCGGGACGAAGCAACGAACGTGCCACCTCCGCGACCGCGTTCTCCAAACTATTGTTTTCAATGGCTTTAGCCGAAACATGCTTATCGATCCCGTGTTGTCGTGTATCAATCGGGTACGCATTATCCTTGCATAGCTGCTGACGCACCCAGGGTAGGTCGTGCTTCATTTTCGTACACTTCTTAGCAGGCCTGGGCGTGGTTTTTGTGACTAAGTTCAATGATGCAAACAGTTAACTAGATCAGGATCTGCTGGCACGCGGTTTGAAGAAGTCGGGTTGGGGCAGGAAATTGTCCAGATTTTTACGAACACGGGGAGGGAACTTAGAAAATGCTTGAAACGATAATTGTTATATTACTGGTACTTTGGCTTCTCGGGATGATCTCCGGGCAGAGCCTTGGAGGAATGCTTTGGATGTTACTGGTGGTCGCCGCGGTGTTGTTTGTCGTTCGACTACTAACGGGTCGAAGGCCGGCATAGAAAAGACGTGATTAGCGGAACGGCGCATTTGTAAGTCAATTTTGGTAAACTAGACCTCGTGCACTTAAAGTGGCGGGGTCTTTTTAGGATTTCTCACAGCCTGTTCCTAATCGCGCCCCGCGTGTAGTAACGTCAATTATGGACGCCAAGAATGCTCCATCCCAACCTGCCGAACCGGAGACTCTGACGCGCCTGGATCTTTCCGTATTAAATGACATAGTCGATTTCTACGCTATCCTCGATCACGATGGCCGTGTAAAAAAGCTCTCCGGCAGGATATTCGAATCAACCAACACTAATCCGGATCTGCTTGTCGGCCAAATTTTTTC
>CADEEU010000014.1 GCA_902826385.1 uncultured Acidobacteriota bacterium
GCAGCGAGGGCATTGGTCAAACAAGCGGGTTTGCGAGCGAATCCAAAGCTGACCGTCAGCGGAGCAAAGCAGATTGGCGCCGCTGATAATAATCAAATGGCCGAGGCCATGCTGCCGCTTGAGCTTGGCGGACGTCGAGCAGCCCGGGTTGCCGTCGCACAACGAGAGTTAGAAATTCGCGAGTTTGCGCTTGAGAATCAGGAACGTCTGCTTGCGTCAGAAGTGAGACTCAAATTCGGTGAAGCTCTGGCGGCGATCAAGAAGTTGGAGGTTACCGAAAAGACCTTGGCGGCGGCAAAGCAGGGTTTCGAGCTTGTTGCGGCTAGAGTTACTGAAGGAAAGATCGCACCGCTCGAACAGAATATTTTTCTTGTCGAGGTGAATCGGCTGCAATCGATCCGCGAAACCGCAGAAGGAAAGGCCGAGACGGCAATGTTCGAGCTTCGCAATATGATTGGGATGAAGCCGGAAGAACCGCTGCGTCTTCGCGGCGATTTCAATAACCTAATCGCAACGCCGCCTTCAGTTTCCGGATCAACCGATTACGCTTTGCGTGAGCGTCCCGATCTGCAAGGTGCAAGGACAATGGACCAACTGGCTGTCGCACAAATCGAAAAGGCAAAGTCTGAAGGGCGGATCGACGCAAGCGTCAAGGCGGGTTACCAGCGCATGAACACCGGCTTTATGCTCAGCGGTTTTGATGATCGCGGCCTTTTGCGGCCCATTCAGGATGTATTTCACTTTTTCACCTTTGGGGTCGAAATCGATCTTCCGCTGCTCAACCGAAATCAAGGCGCGGTCGAAGCCGCCAAATTCGAGCGAGAAGCGGCTCAGAGGCGAATTGAGTTTGGCGAACTTACTATCCGGCGCGAAGTTGCCGTGGCCTTCGCTCGATATAACCGTGCGGCGCGGTCATTGTCGATCTTTCAAAACGGCGTCCGCGATCAGGCAAATTCTAATTTGCAGGTAATTTGGCAAACCTACGAACTTGGTTCGAGAAGTTTGCTTGACTACATTGCCGAGCAACGGCGTTTTCTCGATGTCGAGAACGAATTGATCGATGCCGGACTCGAAACATACATAGCAAACATTGAGATCATGCGGGCGACCAATGCACCGGAGTTAAAAAAGAAATGACCGAAGAGAATAACGAAGAGTTCAATAAAGAAACAGAAATGGGCGAATACTCGAAGCCAACACCGAATCGAAAGCCACTGTATATCGCGTTATCGGTCATCGGCGTTGTCCTAGCGGGAGTGTTACTTTTTTGGTATTTGGGCTCGCGTAAGGGTGGAAATGCCGTCCCGGCTCCACGGACGGTCACATTCGACGACAACAGCACCGGACAAACAACAGAAACTACGGCCGAACAAACTGTCACCATTCTGCCCGATCAGGTTGAAAAGATCGGCTTGAAGATCGAAACGGTTGGCGAAACGTTGTCGAGTGAAGCAATGGATGCGGCCTCGACCGGCATCGTCCAATCAAATGCCTACAAAGAAACGCCGGTGATATCACTTCTCGGTGGGGTACTGCGATCCGTTAGTGGCGAACTAGGCCAGTATGTTGGCAAAGGCCAAACGCTTGCCGTTATCTTCAGCGATGAACTTGCAGCGTCTCAATCGCGCTATCTGGCCTTGCAAACCGACGCTCAGGCCGCACGGCAAAACTACGACCGGACGGCAAAACTCGTTAAGATCAGCCCCGTGAGCAATACCGAGGTTGACCAAATGTTGGCGAGGTTAAAGACCGTTCAGGCGGAGTTGGAAGAAAATCGTAAGAGACATGACCGCACCCGCAAACTGCTTGAAATAGGCGCCGTCAGCCGCGAGGAATTTGAGCAGGCAACAACAAAATTGCGCACATCCGAGGCCGACGTTGAAGAAACGAAAAAGCGATTTGACCGTGCCGTCAAGGTCGCCGAGATCAATCCTGTCAGCCGAAACGAATTTGAGCAGGCCGCCGTCAAACGCCAAACGGCCGAATCCGACCTTGCGACCGCTAAGCAAAGACTCTTGTGGCTAGGTTTGTCACCGCAAAAAGTAAATTTGCTCCGCTCCCCATCGCAAATAACGTCGGAGATCGCATTGATGGCGCCTATATCAGGCACGATCACAAAGCGAGACGTAAACGCGGGTGAAGTTGTCGAGGCAAACAAGGAATTGATGCGCGTTACAAATCTCGCAAGCGTTTGGGTTATCGCTCAGGTCTTTGAAAAGGACCTTTCATCGGTTCGTGATGGAAGCGGAGCAAGCGTAACAACCGGCGCCTATCCTGACAGGCTCTTTCGCGGTCACGTAACCTACATCGACCCAAATATCAGCCCCGAAACACGCACCGCACAAGTTAGAGTCGAACTCGACAATCCGGGACAAGTCTTGAAGATCGGAATGTACGTAAACGTCGCCTTTGGCGCGGGTGGGATGGCCGAACGCACAATGCCGATGATCCCGTCGTCTGCCGTCCAAAATATGAACGACAAACAGGTTGTTTTCGTCGCCACCGACAAACCAAATGTCTTTAATATAAAGCCGGTGCGTCTCGGCAAAGAAAACAACGGTAGGTTTGTCGTTCTCGAAGGGCTGAATGTCGGCGACAAGATCGTCACAGACGGCAGCTTCCTGCTCCGTGCTGAAATACTAAAAAAGGACCCGACGCATCATTAACGTCGGATACGAGTTGTCAGAGTACGGCCTGCTTTGCCGCACATTTAAGGAGAACATGATGATTATAGACTTGGTTTGTAAAATGGAGATTGACGAAGAAGCCGCCAGCTATTCGTTGAATTATGATGGCAAAGACTACTTTTTTTGTTCGGAAGGGTGTATGGAAGAATTCACGCGTCGCCCGCTTGATTATGTAGAATCCGTTTAGCCGCGCTAGACGTAGGAGACAATCGCGATGTGTAGATTTCTCGGTTATTTGGGAAGCGAAATTTTGCTCGCTGACCTGATTTCAAATCCAGCTAACTCACTCATTCGTCAAAGTTATAAGTCCAAAGAACGGAGCGAGCCACTAAATGGCGATGGGTTTGGCATTGGTTGGTATTCACCAGCGATTTCCAACGAGGCCTGTGTTTTTACCAGCATAACTCCAGCCTGGAGCAATCGTAACCTGTTGAATTTAGCTCAACATATCCGATCGCCCTGTTTTTTCGCTCACGTTCGCTCCGCATCGCCCGGAATGGTTGTCTCCGAAAGTAATTGTCATCCATTCCGTCAAGGGCGATTTATGTGGATGCACAACGGTACGATCGAAGGCTTTAGTTCTATAAAGCGCCGCCTGCGACACTCGTTGACTGACGAGATTTATCAGACGATTGAAGGCACCACGGATTCCGAGCACGCTTTTGCTGTTTTCTTAAACCTTCTGGGCCGACACACGGAAAAACTAGGAGCAGTGGATTTGGCGAGCGGATTGGTGAAAACCATTCGCCAACTTGAGGAATGGGCGTATGAAGCTGGAATCGAAAAGCCTTCAGTTTATAATTTTGCGGTCACTGATGGTGAGAGCCTTGTAACAGTACGTTATGTCTCAAATCCGCAAATTGAACCGATTTCACTATACTTTTCAAACCGCGGAAAATACAGGTACCGTGAAGGGAAGTTTGAAATAGTTGAATCCGACAGCGAACAAAGCGGAATCATCATCGCTTCCGAGAGATTGACCGATGATCGAACGAGCTGGACTAGAGTCGCCCCAAACCACGTCGTAATTGTTAATAGTGGATTGGACGTAGTGGTGCAACTTCTACCCAACGTACGGGTCAGTTAAATAAATCCCGCAAATGGAGAACCGGGCAGACCTGTCGTGTCAGCCTCAAATCATCAAACAGAAATAAGCTAACTTCTCCTTCATTTGCTACTGCAACATGTTGTTTGACACTGCCGACAGGGTCTTGTACTTTTACTATTATGAAATTGAAAATCGATTTCAATAAGATTTCTTGTTTTTGTGGCTCGTAATCTAACTGGTGTTTTTATGAAGAGTATTGCTGTGAGATCCGTTGCTTTTAGTTTAGCCTTTTCCATTTTTGCCGTAATCGGTTATTCACAGGAGCGTAATGGCGTGGAGGGGCGAATCGTTGATAGTAACGGCGCCGTAGTTGCGGGAGCAACGCTGACCATTCGGCACCAGGATGTCCGGTTGGTTGCAAAAGCCGTAACAGACGGCGAAGGCCGGTACTCCCTTACAAATATGTCAGAGGGTAAGTATGACGTCACGATCGGTGCCATAGGTTTTGCGACACTACGCAGTGAAATGACAATCCCGTCGACGCAGCTAGTCGTCTTTACCATAACACCCGGAGGCATTGCAGTGGACGTTTCCGTTACGTCAAGCTATCTCGCCGGAACCCCGGAAAGCCTTTCGGAAATTCCGGGTTCTATCGAACGGATCGATAGGCAAACACTGGAAAACAGCCGCGCGTTCAATTTCTCCGAAGTGCTTAGGAAAGTATCCGGTGTGAATATAAGGGATGAGGAGGGGTTTGGTTTGCGGCCCAACATCGGCATTCGCGGCACCAATCCGACGCGCTCAACCAAGGTGTTGCTGCTTGAAGATGGTCTTCCATTGTCTTATGCACCCTACGGAGATAATGCGTCTTACTACCATCCTCCGGTTGAGAGATACGAGTCGATCGAGGTCCTAAAGGGATCGGGTCAGATTGCTTATGGCCCACAAACGATTGCGGGCCTAATCAATTATCTGACACCCAATCCGCCTGATAAACCGACTTTCAATTTCAAACTAGAAGGCGGCAATAGAAGTTTTTTCAACGGCGGAGCAAGTTTTGGCGGCACGTTTGGCAAACTTGGTGCGATTTTTAATTTCAATCATAAACAGGGTAATGGATCTAAAGAAAATACAAGTTTTAAGCTGTATGATTTTTCAAACAAATCGGTTTTGCAGTTAAACGCTCGCAACGCACTTACTGGAAAATTTACTTTCTTTCGTGAGGATTCGAACCTAACCTACACAGGTGCGACCGAGGCGGAATTCGCCGCAGACCCCCGCAGCAACGTATTTAAGAACGATTTCTTTTATGGCCGAAGGTCGGGTGTTTCGTTGCAGCACGCCGCGGTTCTGACCTCTAAAATCAATCTGACGACTAGCTTTTACTCTAACTATTTTTCACGCGACTGGTGGCGTCAGTCGTCCAATTCCAGTCAGCGTCCTAATCGTTTGAACGTCGATCCCGATTGCCTCAGTCTGGCTGCATTGAACACTACCTGCGGCAACGAAGGAAGGCTTCGCGATTATCTTACTCATGGCGTCGAGACGCGGCTGACCACAAACTTCAATTTCGGATCAGTCGCGAACGAACTTGTCGTTGGCTTTAGGATTCATCGCGAAGATCAGGAACGGATCCAGCGAAATGGCGACCTTCCAACATCGCGCGACGGCACTATTGCGGAAAACAACGAGCGTAAAGCTTTCGCTCAATCCGGATTTATTCAACATCGCTTTACATGGAAGAACCTTGCATTGACGCCGGGCGTACGTTTTGAGCGCGTTGCATTTGGCCGAACTAATCGTCTCGCCAACAACGGAGCAGGGGCGATCGGTGAAACAACCGTGACCGAGATCATTCCGGGTTTTGGCGTCGCTTACTCGGGTGTAAAGTATACTACGCTTTATGCCGGCGTTCATCGAGGGTTTTCCCCTCCTAGAGTAGAGGACGTCGTAACAAATTCTGGCGGCGTGATCGAGCTTGATTCAGAATTGAGTTGGAACTATGAGGTCGGAGTGCGAGCTCGACCACTCAGAGGAACCGAATTTTCGGCCGCATTTTTCCGCAACGATTATCAGAATCAGATCGTCGCGGCTTCGATAGCTGGCGGGGCGGCCTTTACAAACGGCGGAGCCACACTACAGCAGGGGTTTGAATTTACGGGGCAGATCGATTCCGGCTCTGTTTTTCGTAGCCCCCATAATCTTTACCTACGAACCGCCTATACCTTTTTGCCGACGGCGGAGTTCCGTGGCATGCGCCTAAGCTCTATCACCAGTTCGGCAACACTTAATGTGTACTGCCCGACGACCAAGCGGGTATCGGCCACCAGTTGTTCGATTACTGAGAATCGACTACCGTATGCACCGCGTGTCCTTATGACGACAAGCATCGGCTATTCGCATCCACGCGGTCTCGACGCTTTTGTGGAAAACGTTTACGTCGGGCGCCAGTTCGGCGACGATTTGAACGCGGTTAACCCGAACTCGAATGGCCAACTTGGAGCGATACCAAGCCAAACTTATTGGAACGCGACGGCAAACTACCGTGTCGAGAAATGGAAGACGACATTTTTCGTTACGGGCAAGAACTTGCTCGACCGGATATACATCGTTGACCGTACGCGTGGATTGCTGCCCTCAGGTCCGCGTCTCGTTCAAACCGGAATCAAGGTGAGTTTTTAATTCGGCAGAAGTGAAATATCGGTAGGAACACGGAGTTCAGTGTGAGTGTAGAAAGCTTTATTTATGCGGTCCGCAGTTCGCGTCTTGCACCTGAAAAGACACGAAAAGCGGAACGCAGGAAAAGCACCACCAAAGCGAGAGCGATTATAATGTCTGGCCAGCCCGACTGAAAGAACCAAACCGCGCCGGCAGCGACAAAGACCGAGACATTCGAAGCAATATCGTTACGCGAACATTCCCACACCGAACTCATATTCACATCGTCTGTCTTGTGACGCGTAAGCAGATAAAGGCATATCGAATTCCCGACGAGGGCAAGCAAACTAACCACGCCCATGATTTCAAAAATAGGAACGGTCGGAACCATCAGTTTGTAGATCACTTGTCCGAGCACAACGAGCGCCGCTAGAAGGATCAAACCGCCTTTGAATAAAGCGACCTGAGCCTTAGCCTGCGATGATTTATAGACAACGTAAAGGCTCAGCCCGTACGTCATCGCATCGCCAAGATTGTCCAGCGAATCAGACAGCAACGCGCTCGAACCCGCATAAATGCCCGCACCGATTCCAGCCACAAACATCGCGACGTTTATACCAAGCACGATCTTCAACGTCGAACTCTGCTTTTCCCGCAAAGCCTCGATTGCACAATCATCTTCACAGCAAGCCATAACGACACCAATTTCAGAATAGGTCAATGCCCAAACGTTATCAACGAGAGCAGCAGCATTACCGCTCATAACGGATCCGATTATCGTTACAGAACCTTATCGAAGCCGCTCGGGGAAAAGTCTCATCAAGCCTCGCCGGTGTAAACCGCGCCAATAAAAAAATAGCGGATGGCAGCGGCTAGGATATGTTATTATTCTGCGTGGGAACCAACGCGGCATTTATGTTGTTTTTGCCTACATTGCATGCTGCCGAAACTCTGATACGTTTAGTTGACTTGGTTGCAGGTTGGTTGCAGCGTTCCTGATCATGGCTTATTAGTGTTGAATCGAGACGGCTGTAAGTTGCTGATTCTAAGAGCTTTTGAGCACTTTTGACAAATTATACGAACCTACCTAAATCGCTTGGGGTGCGAGAGGTCGTGAGTTCAAATCTCGCCGTCCCGACCAATAAACATGGGGCTTTCGAAGAAATTCGAAAGTCCCATTTTTCGTGGTTTCCAAAAGGCCACGAGAGGGCGGGTTGCTAAACCTCTTGATTGCCACATTTACGAATCCCGACCCGTCAGAAATAGCGCCTCCATTTTGCAACCAACTTTCTTCGCCTCAGATTCGGGCCATTTTGGTGAACAGACGCACCAACCACGGTGCGAGGAAGAACCAACTGATGCTCCGGCGTTCCAAATTCCACCTTTTCACCCCAATTCCCAGTAAATAAGCGGCTAACAGTCAGCGGAATAGAACTTGCGAATGGCTACGCGAGAGGCACCGGTTTGTCATGCCCTCGACTACGGACCAACGCAAATCTAAACGCGAAGAATATGTCAGTCTACAAAAGATACAATGGTAAGCGAGTCTCATCCTCCCATCCCGACTACTCAAAAGCTCGGTGGTGGATCTATAAGCGGCTGAAAGGGAAGGTCATTCATCAGAGTGTGCCCGAAGCGAAGACGAAACAAGAGGCTGAATTGGCCGAGCGGCAGATCATTAAAGCGTCCTTTGATCATAGCTATAACGTTACAGATACCACCACCACTCTTGCCTCGTTCATTGATGAGAAATATCGGCCCTATGTCCAGCAGAACAACGTCAACAAAGGAGCTAAGGAACTCTACATAAGGCTTCTGCTTGGTCACTTCAAGAAGCAAACACTGTCCAGCATCAGTCCTCAGGATTGTCGGAACTGTCGAACCAAACTACAGACTCGCCAAAACAAACGTAAGAAAGAAAGCGCACTCTCATCGGCGTCGATCAACCGGATCATGTCCACGTTGTCGAAGATCTTCAGCTTAGCGTGTGAAGAGGGAATTCTGGAACGCAACCCGATGCAATACGTGAAGTCACTGCCGGAACCGCCCCCTCGAAGACGGCTGCTAAATCCGAAACAAAAGGAGGCCCTTTGGACAGAGTTGGAGAAGGATGCGTTACTTTATCGACTGATAGTCCTCGCAGTGAATCTTCCATTACGTCGCGGACAACTTGTCGCGATCACGGAAGATGTCATCGATTTTGAAAACGAACATGTTTTTGTGATCGGTTCGAAGGGAAGACCTCCACGCCTAGTTCCGCTCAACGCAACCGCGACAAAGATCCTGAAAGCGATGATTGAGGATCACCAGTTGCCGTTTCCCGTTAAAGACTTTCGTAAGCGATGGCACACTGCGCTCAGAAACGCAGGGATAAACAAGAAAGGTGGAACGAGGGAGGAGAACTATCACTTCCACGATCTTCGAAGCTACTTCGCGAGCGAGCTGATCCGGCGGAACACGAATCCGTTGATAGTCCAGAACCTATTTGCCCATTCCGACATGAGCATCACAACGGTCTACGCTCAAACCGATGACAAACTCTTGTTGGAGGCGGTCAAGCGGCTTGACGAAATCGACAATGGTGAGGTGCAGTAATTTTGCATTACTCAGCAAGTCAGAACGGTTTCCGATTCCTTAGGACGAGAGGGTCGGCCTGATAACTGATCTTTCCACGGCCGGGCATCGCGGTCGAATTATCTCGGGTTCAGAAAGGGCCGATTTGGGTCGCATCTTTTTTCAATTTCGACTGCTGCTCGATAGTCCTCGGGTGTGTTCAAGTTTAAGAACAAGAATTCGGAGCCTTGAATATCCTGGATCTCGGAAAACCCAATTACCCGTGTCTTGAGTCGCCCACGCAGTTGCTGCAATCGCCAATCACCAGCGGACAACATTTTTTGGATCTCGGGAAGACACCCGTCCCGCCGATACAGTCCGCAAAGGGGCTGAACACGTCCGTCGGGCTGTGCGGGGAAGACGGCATCGACATCGTTCACTTGCTCATCGCCGCTTTGCCGCAGGATATGTACCATCTGAGTCATCAATTCGCCAGTGACAAACGGCAGGTCGCAGGCAAGCACGGCTATCCATTCTGTCTTAGCGTTTACAAGAGCTGTATTTAGACCCACGATCGCCCCGCGGGCATTCCCTATGGTTTGATGATCTTGAATTATTGGATGCGAAGTAATTTCGTCAGTTAAATTGCCGACAATATGAACGGTGTTTGTAATGGGAAACAGTGTACTCGCCGCACGGTCGACGAGCGTCCTGCCGCCAAGCAACAGGGCCGCTTTGTTATGCCCCATTCGTCGGCTTTGGCCACCCGCCAAAACAAATCCATCGATTAGGATCATTAGGTTCTAAAAAGATTCTCTGGTCGCCTCGTCACTCTTACTTAACGGTTTAATGAATGAAAAATAGTTGACCGCAAGACAGATCACTGAGAACAAAGAAAGAAATACAAACCCAAGCGTGTAAGATCCGGTAGCGTCCTTAACAAATCCGAGTTCAAGCGGTGGAAAGAACCCCCCCAGACCGCCAAACGCCCCGACAAGTCCAGTGACTGTAGCGGTTTCGTTCGGGAAATACTGAGGAACGAGCTTAAATACGGCTCCGTTACCCAGGCCAAGTGCAGCGGCGCAACCAAGCGCTCCGATCGTGAAAGGAACGATAGAAACGGAGCTCAACAGAAGTGCAAGTACAGCGATCGCCGCGAAAACACCGAGTAGAACCTTGCCGCCTCCGATCTTGTCGGCCAAGATCCCGCCAACTGGTCGCAGGACGGTTGCTACAAGGACAAATCCCGCGGTGCGGGCCCCGGCGTCGGTCGGGGTTAAGCTAAATATTTCCCTCAAGAAGGTGGGCAGATAAAGGGCGAGAGCGACGAAACCGCCGAATGTAAGGAAATAGAATAATGACAGTATCCAGGCGTAGCCGGAGGTTCGCAGAACGCTGAGATTCTGTTTCAGTGTTTTTGGAGCGGCCGTTATAGCAGCGTCCTGAGCAGAAAAATAGAACATTAGTCCCCAGCTAAATGTGACGGCCGCAAAGATGAAGAAAACATAACGCCAGTCACCCAAGTAGATCGCGAGGACAGGCGCGGAAAATACAGCGATCGACTGTCCAATGTTGCCCATTCCGTAAATGCCAAGGGCGGTCCCCTGCTTTTCACGACTGAACCATTTTGAGGTAAAGCCGACGCCGACCGGAAAGGATGTTCCGGCGAGCCCGAGAAATAGGCCGAGGATCAGCAATTGGGTGTAACTTTGCGAAAAGCCTATTGCGATCGCAGGGACTGCTGAAAATACGAGAAGAGCCGCAAAGATACGTCGACCGCCATATTTATCCGCCAGCATTCCCGCAAAAAGACGGCCGATCGAGCCCAGCAGGACAGGAATCGCGATCAAAAGGCTCTTTTCCTTGCCAGAAAGGCCATATAGCTCGGTGAAGGTGGGGGCGAGTGCGGCGATAAGACCCCAGACGGCAAATGTAACGGCGAAGGCAGTTGTCGAAAAAAAAAGTGCCCGAGCGGAGCCAGGCTGAAATGTCTTAGTATCCATACGTCTTATACAACGTCCCCCTCAAGTCTTATACCTGTGGCCACGAACCGAGGGAAGGTCAACGAGCTTAATGAAAAACCGGGTCGACTCATCGAGGCGGAGAGGGCTTCCACCAAACGATTATGCTAAGTGCGATCAGCCAACATATCCCCGATGCAATGACCAGCGGTACCAGCTGAGAGTATTCATGTGCGAGACCAGCCTCAACCGCCGCCGAAAGTATCCATAGCTGTGCAATATTGATCATTACGAGCATCGCTAGCCGGGCCTGCCAAACGGCGGCAAGTCCACGGCTCTGGGGCCTAGTGGGTTTCGAGTTATCCTTCATGGCCGCGAACCTCCCTTTTCACTGCAAAGATCTCTCCGTTTATTGTTTCAAGCTCGATTCTATCGAGCGGACGCGGCGGCGGGCCATATAAGACCTCGCCGGTTTTCGAACTGAAACCACCGTTGTGACACGGGCATTCGAGGCGGTCATTTTCCTGTGAATAAAAGACCGGACAGGACAGATGGGTGCATTTCTGACCAAATGCAGCGTAGCTACCATCGGTACCACGAATCAAAATTGCTGTATCCTCGGCGGCAGGGTAAGAGAAATTGAGGGCTGAACCAGGTTCGATGCTCATAGCACCGTCGATCTTCGCCGGAGTGAACTTCGCTGGCGTTCGGGCATCATATGCGGCTTTGCCTGCAAATCCGGCCGCACCGACGAATAATGCACTTGAAGTCAAAAAGAGAAAGTTGCAAAACTCGCGCCTTGTAACCTGTGCCTCGCTGTCGCGTTCGTAAGGGAACTCGGCCTGGTACGGAGCGGTTGCCGTGCGGACGTTGCTTTCGTCCGACACTTCGCTGTCTGCGGCCAGGATCTTGTTAACTATTTCTTGATCGAATGCTTTAGAATTCATTGCTCTTATCGGATTCCTCCACTTGGGTGTCTATCCACGATTCTCCGCTTCCGGGTGAGCCATCGAGGGCGATCTGTCCCTCAAAAACGCCGCAGCCGTCGATGCTAACTTCGTCGGCATCCGTCGGCAACATCATATAGACCTTTGTCTTAACACTCTGATTGCCAAAAACGTGAGCGTTGACCGGCTTAGTCCTACGCAGTGGAACGATCTGCTCATACGTGCCAAACGAGAGTGCTCCCGTTGGACAAACGCTTGCGCACATCGGCTTGAGGCCCTCGCTTGTGCGGTCGTAGCACATATCGCACTTCATTTGTAGATGCATTGCCGAGTTGTATTTAGGAACACCGAAGGGACAGGCGTTCACGCAATTGCGGCAATCGAGACAACGTGGTTTAAGGGCGGACATGACCACACCATCTTCATTTTGTTTGATCGCATCTGCGGGGCAGACCATTGCACAAGTCGGTTCTTCACAATGCATGCAGATAGTCGGCATCGTTGCCGTTGTCTCGCTACGGTCGATGTAGTCAACAAAGATCATCGAGTAGCCCTTATGCGTTGAGCATTCGCGGCAAGCGGCGACACAGGATCGGCATCCTATACATCGCTGCGGATCGATAAACATGGTTTCATTCATGCGTTATTTTCCTCTCTGTACTTCGTTCTGCGACGTACCTTTTCGCACTTCACCTAGTATCGGCAGTTCTCTCGTGTGTATTTTCTCTAATCGGGCAGCACATGCCTTGAATTCCGGTATCTTAGACGTCGGGTCGAGCGCTGCGTTAGTGATCTGATTTGCCGCGAGTTCCTCGCCCCAGTGATACGGGATAAAGATTGTGTCAGGCCGAATGGTCTTTACCACTAATGCGGGAAAAATACCTTCACCTCGACGAGAGATTACCTTGACCCGCTCGCCGTCGTTGATCTTATATTTCATCGCTGTTTCAGGATGGATCTCAACGAAGGGTTCCGGACACTGTTGAACAAGAAAGCCGATACGCCGTGTCTGATTTCCAGACAAATATTGATGAACAATACGCCCGCTGGTAAAAATCAGAGGATACTCTTCATCCGGTAACTCGGCGGCTCCTTTGTATTCGATCGCGTGAAATTTGGCCTTCCCGTCGTCGTGAGCGAACCGCTCCTCAAACAGACGCGGCGTCCCTGTGCTCTCCTCGGTCGGACACGGCCAGAATACACCGTCTTGCTTGTCGATCTTTTCGTAGGTAATGCCGAAATAATCCGCCTTACCGCCTTTGGACGCGACGCGTAGTTCGTCAAATATTTCTCTTGGAGACTCAAATTGAAAATACTTACCGCGTCCCATCCGGCGAGCGATCTCCTGAAGTGTTCGCCAATCCTGGCGAGCTTCTCCGGGCGGGTCGATTGCCTTGTTGATCTTGATAACGCGTCCCTCGCCGCTGGTTGTTGTGCCTTCGTCCTCGGACCATGTTGTACCGGGCAATACCACATCGGCGTACCGGGCACTCTCCGACAAAAAGAAATCGATGCAGACGTTAAACTCAAGTCCTTCGAGCGACTTGCGTACTTGATTAGTATCCGGCAAAGAGACCATCATGTTGCTGCAAATCGACAACAGGCCTTTTATCTCGCCCTCACGCATCTTGTTGAATAACTCGACCGCCGACACGCCTGGTTGAGGTAATTCAGATTCGTCGATGCCCCATACTTCAGCGATGTATTTCCGATGTTCCGGATTAAGCATCGATCGATATCCGGGAAGTTGATCAGCCTTTTGACCATGTTCACGGCCGCCTTGTCCGTTGCCTTGTCCGGTGATGGTGCCATAGCCCCGGCCCTCGGAGCCGATCTTACCGGTTGCGAGTGCAATGTTGATGTAACTCAATACATTCTCGGTTCCGTTGGAATGATGTTCGATGCCGCGAGCATGCATGATCATTCCAGTCTTTGCTCGGCCGTAAAGCCGTGCGGCTTGAATGATCTTTTCCGCCGGAACGCCAGAGATCTCGGATGCAACATCGGGTGGATAATTTAAAGCTGCAACTTTGGTAGCTTCCCAGTCGTTAGTGCGGCTGTCGATAAATGCCTGATCGATGAGGTTCTCATTTATGAGGACATTCAAGATGCCGTTCGCGACTGCGACATCCGTCCCTGGCTTGAGCTGTAAATGTAGATCGCCCTGACGAGCGGTTGGCGTCTCACGCGGATCGATGACTATCCACACACCACCGTTGTCACGCTGCTTCCAAAGAAATCCATTAAGGATCGGAAAGGTCTCGGCACAATTTGCTCCGGCGATTATGAGAACCTCGGCGTGCGGTATATCGCTCCATGGATTTGCCGCCCGGTCGATGCCGAATGCCTTGTTATTGCCGCCTGCAGCGGAGGCCATGCAAAGCCGTCCATTGTAATCAATGTATCTGGTCTGCAAACCAAGGCGGGCGAATTTACCGACGAGATAAGTCTTTTCGGTCGTCAGCGACGAGCCAGAATAAACAGCGATCGAATCCTTGCCGTATTTTTCCTGTAGCCCCTTGAATTTAGTGACGATCAGATCGAGCGCCTCGTCCCAGCTTGCCCGTTCAAAATTACCGTTTCGCTTTATCAGCGGATATTCCAGCCGATCTGGGTGATGTGTCTGTAGATAGGCCGTCACTCCCTTGGGACACAGACGACCCTCGTTAACCGGAAAATCGTAACGCGGTTCGACGCCGACAACATGATTCTTTTCGACCAGCAGATTCATGCCGCATTGCATTCCGCAGTATGGGCAATGGGTCGGCACCATCTTGTCGATCTTTCGCTCGGCACTCCAACCGCCGATAGGCTCATCGTGCAGATGAGGGCCGAAACGGTCAATTATGCTTGCGAGATTTTCTACTTTTGACATTGTTATTTATTCGCCGTCTGCACGAGTGCCATGAAAGACCTTATCCGGGCGGTCCATAAGCACAGAGTATGCTAGCCCGCGCATTACACGTTTGCAGCGAGGGCAATAGTCCTGAAGCGTTTCGCCATTTTCCATCGTATAGTCAAAACCAACCTTTTCTACGACACTCTTCAAATCGCCGAGCCACATAACGGATGCGAATTCCACACCACACCGCCGGCATTTTGCCTGCTCCATCTCTTTTGCTCGCTGCTGATAAAGTTCCACCCCGATCGATGCTGGACGCTGTACGATATGAAACAGCTTTCCAAACGGCAAGAAGAAAAGTGTCATTATCACGATCGCTTGGTGGGTCAGTGCGATGAACGAGTACATATATCCGCCGAAATACGTGCTCGATGCCGTTAGCATGAGACCCGAGACACAGATCGCAATCAACAGAAGATGCGGAACAAAATCCAAAAGGAATTGCTGGACCGCAATTGCTCCGCGGTCTTTTAATCGGCGATGGATCGCAATAGCACAGCCCGCTAGCACCATGATGGCAGTGAAATTGAGTGCCTTGAACGTAAAAAAAGCCACTACGCTGTGGACGTCCATCGACTGCACTGGAAAGCCGAATAGATAGGCCCTGTACGCCGTATCGCCTTCAAGTTTGAAATGTATCCAGCCCCAAACCAGCGGAAATGTGATGGCGGCGGAGAGGATGCATCCCCACATGATCAAGAAGTGCATCAGCCATCTTGATCTCGCACGTTTGAAGATGAACTTCTGCGCGAGCATATTGATGCCTACCGTTTTTGTCGCATCCAGCGTATTGCGGGCAAATTTCTTTCGCTGGAAAAACAACTTTAGCCCTCGAGAAAAATACGCACGTGTCGCGGGTCGCTGAAGCCAAAGTGCATATCGGAAAAAAATAGCTCCAAAGGCAACGATACTCGCGATCAGATATCCAAAAAGGGCCGAGTCGAAATGTTCAAGATTACGCGAACCGACAATAACAAGTGCCGTCAGAGCCATTGATGCCCCGAGCCCGATCAAGGTCGGGTTGCGATAATTAATCGAAGTAGCTGGCTTGGTGATCTCGATGGGCATTCGTTTTTTCTATAGGGCAACCATCTGTCGTCTGCAAAATGAGTGCCAACCTAAAAGAGAATATGGTGCGTACAACTAATGAGCAATTCCTTGGGCTTAGATAGTTATCATATATTCGAAACGTTACAGGCGAAAATACCAGTGCGCGTATTTATGCGGATCGGCAGCGTGAAAACTCGCGGTCAAAGAAGATCCGGATCGATAGCGAGTAATGTAAAAATGAGTAGAAGGCCCTTCGTAAACGTGATAGATCACAGTCGAATTTCCTGTTAGTAAAAGTGTACGGAGAAAATACTTCATGTGAGTCCCCTCGTGCTCCCTTATTAAATATCAAATTCCGGCCGTTCGATTTATGATTTGGCTCATGAAATGTAACTATTGTTTTGGGAATCGCTGGGGGGCTTCATACGTTCATGAGTCAAATATCCGACCATTTTAGTGCCGAGCTAACAGAAGGTCTCTTTGCTATTGGACGCATACGTTCGTTCGGTGGCGGCGAGCACGTTTTTTTCGAGGGTGATCAGGCCACATTTTTACCGATCATATTGGCTGGAAAGATCAAAATGGTTCGCTATCCTGAGGCGGGTAAGGAAATCATCATTGGCACGTTTCAGGCTGGCGAGATTTTTGCAATTCCGCCGGCGATGGATGGAAAGCGATTTCCCGCAACAGCCGTCGCAATCGAGAACAGCTCGCTTCTAATGGTCCCGCGGGGTGAGTTTCTCGCCTTAATGGAATCATCGTCGGAATTTTCGTCCCTGGTGCTTAACCGAATGTGTGGCATTCTCCGTGACCGTGCCGATACCGTTCAGATTTTGGCCACGCCATCCGCCGAGCAGCGTGTTGCGAGCATTATTTTGAGGCTTACGGGTGAAATGAATGCTGGCGAAGTTAAGAAGATCACCCATCGACGGCAAGATATTGCTGAAATGGCAGGGCTTTCGCTCGAGACCACGATCCGGACTATCCGAAAGCTCGCGGAAAAGGGATATCTGAAAATAGTTGGCGGAAGAATATTCGTCGAAACGACTGATCACCTTCGTACTCTTGTCCGTTAGGCCTTGTAAAAAGGTGATCTGGATCATATTTGGTTGAGCCGTGTCCTGCTAAGTTCCTTAGTGCAAAACTTGTGTTGAGAATTGGATCATGAAACTTCGAATTAGAGAAAACACTCTTCGTTTTCGGTTGGGCCGCTCCGAAGTCGAAACTTTTGATCAAACAGGAGCCATACGGGACAATGTGCGGTTTGGGCTAGGAAAAGACGACTTTGGCTACGTGCTCGAAAAGACGCCCGACAGTAATTTTTTGGCCTCTTTTGCTGACGGGATAATCGTAGTTCGCGTACCTGCCTCCGACGCCAATACCTGGGCCAGTTCCGACGAGGTTAGCCTTGCCGGAACCTATCTAGCGGACGAACTTACTGAAATAAGAATATTGATCGAAAAGGACTTTGTTTGTCTAAATGCCCACAACGACGAAGACCAGTCTGACCGCTATCCCCACCCCAAAGGCGACACCGCATGCTAAGCCGCATGATACGACCATCTGAGGTTACAGCGGATTTTCCCGGTCCGACCATTGAGGCCCGGCGCTTGACCGAATTGGGTTTTTGCTAACGAGTTTGATTAGTTTTTGCCCGCTTTACTTGCGGTTTCGGATTTCAACCAGCAGGAAATAATCTGATCGGCTAATCGAGTATTTCAACTGTCTGAATCTTAATAAAGCTTCGGCGGCAAGGTGGAGGTTTGTCAAAATGAAGAAAATGTTATTTTTATCTGTAGTTTTAGGGTTGTTCTGATGATTTTTACGGTCATCGGTTTTAATGTCAATAGTCAGGAAAGAATTATGCAAAAGTTGAATTTACAAACTAAAATCGGTGAGGGCAAAGATAAAGAGGTTACGCCGCTTTTTGATGGTGAACGCCGAAAAATCGTCCAAATCACGCTGCGCAACAAGGCCGTGTTAGAAGCACATAGCGCCGCCGAACCGATTACGATTCAATGTATCGCGGGCGAAGGCAAACTCATTGTCGGTCAAGAAAAAGAAGAAGTAGATCTGCAGAAGGGGGTTCTTGTTACGATTGAGCCGGATGTGATTCACGAAATCAAGGCATCGCCAAAAGTATCAATCTTACTAACCAAGTTTAAGGATAAATGAGGAAGCAAACGTCATTCGGAGAGCTGTCATAAGTTTGAGAACATGACCGAGATCATATTTCCCCCTGTAAACATCGGCGACACTTATGCTGGAGAATACAATTGGAGGATTAACTAATGATCAGTGTGCAAGGTAAAACGGTCCGCGAAATAGCACTTGAAATGCCGTTGACAACGCGTGTCTTTGAGGAATTCAAGATCGACTATTGTTGTCATGGAGACACGCCGTTCGATGACGCCTGTCGAAACGTCGGGGCGAGTCCGGAAATAGTCAAAGAGAAGATCGATGGCGTCCTGGGTGGCTCAACAAATAGTGATCAAGAATCGTTCTCCAAAATGGACTTGAGCGATCTCGTCGATCATATTTTGGATAAACATCACGTCTATACACGCGACGAAATGAGCCATTTGACACCGTTGATGGCCAAGGTCGCTAGCCGTCACGGCGATCACAATCCATATCTCCTTGAGTTAAAAGAGCTTTTTCAGGCACTCTGTGATGATCTGGATCCTCACATGGTGAAAGAAGAAATGGTTCTCTTCCCATACATACAAAAACTAGAGCATAGTTATTCGAATCATTTGAACGTTGCGTTTCCGCCATTCGGAACGGTTCAGCATCCGGTAAATATGATGAACATCGAGCATGAAGAAGTCGGGGAACTACTTGTTAAAATGCGTCGAGTTACGAATGACTACACTCTGCCGGCGGAAGCGTGCCCGAGTTTCACCGCCCTGTATCATCGGCTCGGGGAATTTGAGCGTGATCTGCACCAGCATATTCACCTTGAGAACAATCTGCTCTTTCCACGTGCTATCGAACTCGAACAAAAGGCTCGAGCCTAATTTCGCTCGGAATGAACCAAAGCATGTCGACTGCCGCACCGATAACAGCACCAGTTAGAGTTGTTCGAGTGCGGCAAGTCGCTCTTCCGGTCGAACACGGTGGATGGGCATTTTTGCTCGAACCCTTAATTGCCGGTCTGGCGATCGCGTATTCAACCGGAGCTCCCTGGATCGCCTGTCTTACTATCGGTGCGTTTCTCACACGGCAACCGCTAAAGGTCCTGCTCGCCGACCGCTTTGGAATGCGAAACAGGGAGCGTGCGAGCCTGGCCTTTCGATTTTTGCTTTGCTATAGTGCGATATTCTCCGTAGGCCTCGCCGGTACGCTGTTAACCGTAGGCTTTCGACCGCTCCTTCCTTTTACTTGGGTCTTGCCGCTAGCTCTTTTTCAAATATATATTGATGCATCGGGGCAAAGCCGAAAGCTGATACCTGAACTGACCGGAGCTGTCGTTATGTCAGCCTCGATCGCAGCGATCGGCCTGTCTGCGAATATGTCGCTCGCGAATGCTATCGCACTTTGGGCGATCTTTGCATCAAGGTCAATTGCCTCTATTCTGTATGTCCGTGAGCGATTGCGGCTCGAAAAAGGCAAGCGGCATTCTCGTGTGGTCCCGACGCTCGCCCATTTCGCGGCTCTTATTCTGACCGCAGCCTTGGCCTATTCTGGACTCAGTCCGTTTCTAGCGATCCTGGCTATGTCGGTACTGGCTTATCGGGCTATCGCGGGACTTTCACCGGGGCGAACAAGAATGAAAGCGATGCAGATCGGCGTCTGGGAGATCATCTACGGCACGGCCGTCGTATTGTCGGTCGTGATCGGACACTTTGCCAGCATCTTATACCTTAGCATTCACATAAGGCAGCTGTCGACCCACAGTTTTATGCACAACGTAGACATAGATCTTGTCGAGATGTCGCTCGACGTTATTAAATACGCGATCAGTCGTATTTCCGACACCGATCCTAAGCTTGGCTTTCCTCGGAAGGCAGAGGAGTTAAAGGCCCTCGTAGGCGATACGGTCACACCCAAAGGCATCGGCGGCGAGAAGGCATTTGCCCTTTTTAAGGACGTTTTGGTCAAAGCAAGTGTCCCGATCGATCATCCCCGACATCTTGCGTTCGTGCCCGCATCTCCGACCCGGGCGGCTGTCATGTTCGATCTCGTCACCTCAGCAACCAGTGTTCATGGGGCTTTCTGGCTGGAGGGAGCCGGCTGCATCTTTGCCGAGAACCAAGCAATGGAATGGCTGGTCTCACTGACCGGAATGCCAGCCGGTGCATTTGGTGTTTTTACAAGCGGAGGCACAGAGGCAAATCTTTCCGCAATGGTCACCGCTCGCGAATATTGGCGAGACAGCGAAGAAGGCAATTCTAAAACCCGTGGGATCGTGATCGCCTCAAACGGGGCTCATTCATCGATACGAGCGATGGCGAAAGTCATCGACGCCGATGTACTCCTGATCGAAACGGAGAGCAGGCTCGAAAGCTCTCATTTGGCTGAGACTCTTGCACGAATGTCTGCGGAAGACCGTGCCAGGGTCTTCGCTGTGATAGCAACGGCCGGTACGACCAATGCGGGAATAATTGACGATCTCGCGGGTATCGCTACGATATGTAAATCAGAGGAGATATGGTTTCACGTTGATGCGGCCTACGGTGGCGGAGCATTGGCAGCCCGTTCGGTGCGTAACCTTTTTTACGGCATCGAACAAGCCGACAGCGTCACGATCGATCCCCACAAGTGGCTATTTTCACCTTACGACTGCGGTGCGATCATCTATCGAGATCCGGAACTCGCAAAGAAAGCCCACGCCCAGGAAGGTTCCTACCTCGATATCTTCAGCGACGAAGGGGCAAAGGGATTTAATCCGTCGGACTATCAGATACAGCTAACCCGTCGTGTGCGCGGCCTTCCGTTGTGGTTCTCATTGGCAACACACGGCACGGATAGGTACGAAAAGGCTATCGAACGTGGGATCGAACTCGCTCAGATCGCCGGCCGACTGATATCAGAATTCGAACATACCGAACTCGTAAGGGAACCCAGTCTCTCCTGTGTCCTGTACCGTCGAAAAGGATGGGAGGCCGCGGATTACCGGGCCTGGACGTACAAGAATCACAAGGAAGGGTTCGCTCTGGTCGCTCCAACCAAATGGAGAAACCCGGAAGGCCCCGAAACCGTATCGAGGTTCTGTTTCATCAACCCGGACACCACTGAAAAAGACATCCGGGATATTCTATTGACGATGGCATGATCTGTAAGAATCCAAAGGTATTAAATCGCTCCACCGCACTCAAACTTAGATTCATCCTCGTCATCGAGCACCGGCAAAAATATTTGTTTCGATTTATCCCTGTCCGGGCCGACGCGGTCAAACAGCGCCGCCCCTGCGAGCTTAAGGTAATTTATCCCGGATGCCGCAAGCAACTTAGCCAGCCTTTGGGCGTATTTTGAAATATGATCGTCGACAAACGTTATTGACGCCCTGGAAGTGACGTCTGCACTTTCGCGGTCACCGCTTTCCAGAGCATAAAGTTCTTTCAATCGCAGATACGCGACGAATCCGGTCTCGACCGCAACATGATCAGGCACCTCGCTCGTGGTCGGATTATAAGAAAACGCGTCGTAGAAGCTATTCAATTCCGCCAGCATGTAACCCGGTTGAACCCAGCCGCGATAACTGACCTCGCGACCCGGGGCCGGTCCTCCCGGCCCGAAGATGGAATGAAATAGTCCTTCACTGGCCTCTTTCTGAGCGGCTTTTGCGGCACGTTTCAGTTTCTTGTCTCTAACGGGGTTTGCGAGATCTGCGACCTGCTTTAGCCAGTCATTTGACGGACAATCGAATAGTAGGCTTATCAGCCGCCATTCCGCCGCCTCGGCGAGCAGATCTCTAGTACTGTTTTCCTGGATTTTCATAGTGGACACCTGGTTAGTGCTTTCCTCCGCGAAGTCTTACGCGGTCAAGCATTTCATGCTTCTCTTTATCGGATAGCAGTCCGTCAAGCATTGGATAAAGAAAATCGGCCTCACGCCGGTCGTGATGGCTGCAAAGGCGAAGGTAAAACGCTTCGCGATCCAAAAGCTGAAGCAGTACGCGGTCCAGCTCAGATTCGGCCGGCATTTCGCTTGTCTTTTGTTTGAATAGCTCAATGTACGAACGCATCTTGGCGTGATCGTCATAGAAGAGTTTCGGAGACCCAGCTGCAGGGAAGTCAGCCCGCTCTTCATAAACCGGCAGCAAAATGCTTTCTTCGTCCGCCATATGATTAAGAAGCGTGGACTCGTAGGCAATGAGAATGCGGAGACCCTTTTCAAAATCAAAATGAAGCAATGCCCGCTGGTGCTCGAAGAACAATCCGTCGATAACCTTATGAACCTTCATAAGATCACTGATCACCGCCATATTTTCTCCCGATCACTTCAATATCATCGGCACCCAGCCGGTTCGCATCTTTCTTGCCCCAACCTCGATGTGGGAGCCTTCCCAGACCGCAAACGCGATCTGCGATGGAGTCGCTGCGGAGAAACCGACCGGCATCGGCCGCGAGATGACGACGGCCCATCCTTTAAGCGTTTTGACGCCTTTTCCCTTTGAAACAGCATTAAGGGCGGGCGACAATGTGCTTGGACCTTCGGCGATCAGGTCTTCGACTGGTTGATCGCGAGGTCCGGAACGCCGGTTTCCTAGTGCTCGTGCCGGAGCATACCGCGCCGCGGTCTCCGCCTGAGCCTGAGGGTTATTCTCTAGGGGCTTCGCC
>CADEEU010000015.1 GCA_902826385.1 uncultured Acidobacteriota bacterium
GTGTTCGAGCGTGTCATCGATGATCTCGGGCTAAAAGTGATCGGTTCCGTTTGGCACAAATTCGACGGCGAAGGTGGGGTTACCGGATTGGTCGCCCTGACCGAATCGCATCTTGCCTGCCACACTTATCCGGAATATGGAACCGCGACATTCAATCTTTACTGCTGTCGCACAAGGCCGGAGTGGGATTGGGAAGGGAATCTTCGCCCGACGCTGGGAGCTTCGAACGTAAGCGTTAGCAAGATCGAACGCGGGACGAACGATCCGCGATCCGCAAAACGCGGTCCGCGGTCTTTTTCCGCCGGAGGTGACAACTGAGCGTACTTCAAGCCAGTTGCCCATCGTGCGCGGGCCCGGTTGAGTTTAAGGCCGTTTCGACGATAGTGCTCGTGTGCCCGTACTGCCGTTCGGCGTTGGCTCGCACGGACCGCGGTCTGGCTGATTTGGGAAAAGTGGCCGAGGTGGTCGAAAGCGAATCGCCATTGAAGATCGGGCTTAAAGGCGTTTATAACGGCAATCGATTCGAGCTCACGGGCCGTGCGCAGCTGCGGCACGACATGGGCGGATTTTGGGATGAGTGGTACGCGACGTTCTCAAACGGCTGGGTCGGCTGGCTGGCCGAGGCACAGGGAAAATTCTATCTGACATTCTACCAACCGCTTCCTGAAGGTCGCGTTCTGCCGTCGTTCGACGCGCTTCAAATCGGGCAGATGGTCCAGGAAATTCCGGCTCAAACCGGGATGATCGTGGCAGAGAAAGGCACCGCCACTTCGGTCGCAGCCGATGGCGAGATTCCGTATCGACTTACGCCAAACGAGCGGAGTCAGTACGCCGATCTCACCGGCAAGAATAACGCGTTCGGAACGATCGATTACAGCATGAACCCGCCGTGGGTTTTCCTCGGCAATCAGGTCACGCTGGCCGATCTAGGATTGGCCGACGCACGTCCGGCGGAGCGAAAACCTCGCGCCGTCTCGGCTGCGGCAATGGGCTGCCCGAACTGCGGAGGGCCGCTTTCGTTGACCGCTCCCGACAAGGCAGAACGCGTAACGTGTCCAAACTGCAACTCGCTGCTCGATGTTAATCAGGGAAATCTTTCGTATTTAAAAGCGCTCAACCCAACGCAGGCCGACATTAATTTCGTGCTGCCCGTCGGAGCGAAAGGAACATTTCCCGGCGATGTAAAATTCCGAATCATCGGCGCCGTTGTGCGTAGCGTGCAGGTCGAAGGAATTCATTATTACTGGCACGAATATTTGCTCTACAATCCGTCGGTCGGTTTCCGCTGGCTGGTGCATTCCGACAATCACTGGAACTTTGTCGAGCCCGTTAATCCGGCCGAGGTCGAGGCCGCAATGGGCAGCACGATTTTCACGTCGGTGCCGACGAAGGTAAATTACAACGGCCGCGGGTTCAAGATATTTCAGGACGCTCAGGCGATGGTTGAGTACGTCAAGGGCGAATTTTACTGGAGCGTCGAACAGGGCGAGACCGTGCGGGCGATCGATTACGTCGCGGCCCCGCTGATGCTTTCGCAGGAGGTCACGCCAAACGAGGTCAATTGGTCTGCCGGCAATTATCTAACTAACGCCGAGATCGAAAAAATATTCGGCGTAACCGATTTGCCCAAACCATGGTCGGTCGCGCCCAATCAACCGTTTACTGGACAGTTCTATTACACGTGGGGCTTGTTGCCGCTGCTGCTGCTTTTTGTAGTTGCTATATTTATGCTTCCGTTCACGGGCATGTCCAGCCGCGTGCACGATGAGCAAATTACGCTTCCGCCCATGACGAACGCTACTACCGGACAGGTTGCGTTCAGCAAACCCTTTCCGCTCAAGGGAAACAGAAATGTAAAAATATCGGCATCGGCCCCGGTCAATAATTCGTTCGTCGAACTGGATGTCGATCTCGTCAACGATCAAAGTCAGGAGATCGAGTCCGTGACAATCCCGATCGAATACTACACGGGATCTGACAGCGACGGTGCGTGGTCCGAAGGCGGACAATCGCAGGACGCAACGGTTTCGTCGCTGCCCGGCGGAACATACACTCTTCGCGTCGAAGGCACGTGGCAAAATTATAACCAGCCGATGCCGGTCAGCGTTCGCGTTGAACAGAACGTCGTCCGCGGCGTAAATTTTATCTGCGCGTTGATCGTGCTTATGATTGTGCCGATCATCGGAATTATTAGGAAATTCTCGTTCGAATCCGCGCGGTGGAAAGACAGCATGTTCGGCTCCGGATCAAGCGGGTCGAGTGACGATTCGGAATAGCGTTGCGAGCGTACGATGCTCTCAAGCAAATTTTCCTATTATTCATCTTATTCCGTGGTGAGTCTCAAAAACGTAACCACGGAGTAAGATGAAGAGGAAGAAGATGAGTAAAAAG
This sequence comes from uncultured Acidobacteriota bacterium, assembly GCA_902826385.1. Taxonomy (GTDB): domain Bacteria; phylum Acidobacteriota; class Blastocatellia; order Pyrinomonadales; family Pyrinomonadaceae; genus OLB17. The sequence continues at coordinate 2,392 of CADEEU010000015.1, forward strand.
AAGTTGGAAGTAGGACTTCACTATGTTTAGAAAACTTTATCTCGTGTTCGGCATGGGCGTGCTGTTTCTTTATTCGGCGTCGTCGTGGTTCGGTTGGGAACTGGCCAATTCCGGCAGCAAATCGCGGCTCGGCGTGCCGTTTATTTACACTGGATTTCGTGGAGGAAAATAGATGTCGAACAATCTTGTTAGTCCGGTAATCGGAATGATCGTGAAGCTCGAACAACTGGTCGAAGTACTGGTGACAACTATTATTTTTGTCATCATCGGGCTGGTCATTTTTTGCGTCGCCTATGCCATCTTGAGCCGCGTGTTTCATATTCACAAAGAGATCGAGGAAGATCACAACACGGCACTTGGAATAGTCATCGGTTCGATTATGATCGGTCTTGCGATAATTATCGCGGCGGCGATACAGGGCTGATCGGGATTTAAACAAGATAGACAGGATATGCAGGATATGCGTTTTTTCGATCTTGTCTATCCTGTTCATCCTGTTTGAATTTCAGAATGAAACGCACGCCTTTACTATTCCTCAATGTCATCATCATTGCCACGTGCGGCTTGATCTACGAGCTGTTGGCGGCCACGGTTTCTTCCTATGTTCTTGGCGATTCGGTTACCCAGTTTTCGCTTATCATCGGTGTATATTTGTCGGCAATGGGCGTCGGTTCTTACCTTTCGCGCTTTATAGACAAGCACGTCGCGGAAAAATTCATCGATATCGAACTCGCCGTTGCCGTTATCGGCGGCCTTTCGGCACCGCTTCTTTTTTTAACCTTCGCGTACGTTTCCTATTTCGGCATCGTTCTTTACACGATGGTGTTCATCATCGGAACACTCGTCGGGCTTGAGATACCGCTTCTTATGCGGATACTGAAAGACGAGCTGGATTTTAAGGAACTTGTATCGCGCGTGCTTGCGCTCGATTACGTCGGAGCTCTGGTCGCATCGCTTCTGTTCCCGATATTTCTTGTTCCAAAACTCGGCTTGAACCGCACGTCGCTGCTCTTCGGAATGCTGAACGCCGGTGTCGGTTTGTGGGCCACGTGGCTGCTTGATCCGCTGATCCCGAACAGAAAGATCACGATTCTGCGAGTTAAAGGTTTTGTTGTTTTGGTTTTGCTGGCAATCGTTCTGATCAAAGCCGACAGCCTCACCACGCTTGCTGAAGATGGGCTGTTCACGGACAACATCGTTTACGCAAAAAGCTCGCCGTACCAACGCATTGTCGTTACCAAAGGCAAAACCGGTCACGCGCTTTTCCTGAACGGCAACCTGCAATTTAATTCGTTCGACGAATACCGCTATCACGAAGCCCTCGTTCATCCGGCCTTCGCCGCGTACGATGGCAAACCGAAACGCGTGCTGGTTTTAGGCGGCGGCGACGGGTTGGCGTTAAGAGAGATTTTGAAATACAAGTCCGTCGAAACGGTCGATCTTGTCGATCTCGATCCGATGATGACCGGGCTGTCAAAGGCATTCCCGGCGCTCGGTGAGTTGAATCAGCACGCCTTCGACGATCCGCGCGTTTCGGTCACAAACGGCGACGCCTTCGTCTGGCTCGACAACAACGAACAACCGCCCTACGACATCGCGATCATCGACTTTCCCGATCCGAATAATTTTGCCCTGGGCAAACTTTATTCGACACGTTTCTACAACTTGCTCAAACAGAAACTTTCACCGGACGCCGCTGTGGTTATCCAATGCACTTCGCCGCTAATCGCCCGCCGCTCGTATTGGTCGATCATCAAAACCCTCGAAGCCACAGGTTTCTCGGTCAAGCCGTTTCAAACAACAGTTCCCAGCTTCGGCGTGTGGGGTTATGCCCTTGCGAAAATGCAGCCGTTCGAAACACCCAAACTTGCCTCAGGCGTCGATTTAAAGTTTCTCAATGAAAATTCGTTCACGTCGATGTTCGAGTTCCCAACCGATATGACTTTGCCCGCCGACGAGATCGAGATAAACCGTCTGGATAATCAAGCGCTCGTTAGGTATTACGAAAGCGAGTGGCGGCGATTTGAATAACGTTTTCAGTTTTTCTTTTCAGTTTTCAGTTTGTAGGAAGTGAATCTATCTCGCAGACAACTCTTATCGACATTCCTCGGTGCACCGTTAGCGCTCGCGGCATGCGGAGATGCGCCGCGGCGTTTCCCTGATGGCGAGATCGTCGGACAGAACGCCGTGCTCGGGCATGTTTTGCGGGAAGGCCGGGCGTTCGATGTCGCGGCCGATAACTGGTCGAATGTCGGAACGGCGATCGTCGGCGGAGGTGTTGCGGGGCTTTCAGCGGCGTGGAAACTTTCAAAACTCGGCCGTAACAATTTCGTCCTGCTTGAGCTTGAAAAAGAAACTGGCGGCACATCGCAAAGCGGTGTTGGTCAGCCGGTTGGTTATCCCTGGGGCGCTCATTATCTGCCTGTTCCTTTTCGAGAGAATGTAGATCTTATTGAGCTGCTGGATGAAATGTCTCTGACGGATGGCCGCACGGCCGACAATAACGTAATTGTGAAAGAGCAGTATCTTTGCCGCGATCCGGAAGAGCGTGTTTTTTACAAGGGGCGTTGGTATGACGGGCTGTATCTTCACGCGGGCGAAAGCGATGAAGACAAGCGACAGTACGCCGAGTTTCAAAGACGGATCGATTATTGGGTGACTTGGCGTGATGCGACGGGGCGGCGGGCGTTTGTCGTTCCGTCGGCAAATTGTTCGGATGACGCCGAGGCGACCGCGCTCGACAGAGTATCGTTTGGCGAATGGCTGCGGCAGAATGGTTTTACTTCCGAGCGGTTGATCTGGTATTGCGACTACGCCTGTCGGGACGACTATGGATTAAAGATCGAGCAAACGTCCGCGTGGGCCGGGCTGTTTTACTTTTGCTCGCGTGTGCGAAAGAGCGGCGAAGGGTCGCAGCCGTTCATTACATTTCCCGAAGGCAACGGACGTTTCGTTAACCATTTGACTGAAAGTGTTAAGGATAAGATCCTTCGGTCGCACATGGTCGTTTCGATTGTGCCGAATGCAAACGGCGTCGATGTCATCTGCCTTGCCGACGGTCAGCTTCGCGGGTTTCATTGCGAAAAAGTGATTTACGCTTCGCCGATATTTACCGCGCCTTATGTCATTCGCGGTTTGGTGGATGACCCGCCGTTCGCGGCGAATGAATTTCAGCACAACGCGTGGTTTGTTGCGAACCTTTTTCTGAAAGATAGACCAAAACCGCGGTTCGCTCGCGACTTTCCGCTCGCCTGGGACAACGTGCTGTACGAAAGCCCGTCGCTCGGCTACGTAAACGCCACGCATCAAAAAGGCATCGACTACGGCCCAACTGTCTGGACTTACTACTACCCGATGTGCCACGAAGAAGACGGCCGTACGAAGCTTTTCAACTACGAATGGCGTGACCTAGCCGATGTATGCCTCACAGACATGGCTCGTGCCCATCCCGACATTTACGAACTCACGACGCGGATAGATATAATGCGCTGGGGCCACGCTATGATCAGCCCGCGTCCGGGCTTTATCTGGAGCAAGAATAAACAGGCGGCGTCGAAGCCTTATCGAAACATCCACTTCGCCCACACCGACCTGAGCGGCATCGCTTTGTTCGAAGAGGCGTTTTATCACGGGCTGCGAAGCGCCGTCTCAGTTATTAAAGAAGTTCGAACAGGATAGACAGGATTAGCAGGATATGCGTGCTTCATCCTGTTTATCCTGTACATCTTGTTTGACTTCCGTGAATGGAAACAAAAGCAGATAAAACATGGCTCTTTTCCCGAAACATCGACCTATCGGTCTTTCTCGGGAGTGCCATAGTGTCTTTGCTGCTGCTTGCGCTCGGTTGGCAGCTTGGAATGCTAAACGACGATTCGCCTGATTGGACATGGATTACGGCGGTGCTGCTGATCGATGTGGCACACGTATGGTCGACGAGTTTTCGGGTTTACTTTGACACCGAAGAATTCAAGCGGCGGTTCTGGCTGTACCTGCTGGTGCCGGTTTTTGGATACGCGGTCGGGGTTGCTTTGTATAGCGAGGGCGAACTGACGTTTTGGCGGGCGTTGGCTTTAGTTGCAGTGTTTCATTTCGTGCGGCAGCAGTATGGCTGGGTCGCGCTTTATCGACGAAAGCTGAATGAAACCGAAAACTGGACATGGTGGATAGACGCGGCGGCAGTTTACTTAGCGACGATTTACCCTCTTGCGTTCTGGATGACGAGTTTGCCCCGGAATTTTAATTGGTTCGTTGCGAACGATTTTTTTGCGTTGCCGGTGTTTGTAGAAGCGGTACTTTTTCCGATTTACCTTCTTGCGTTGGCGACATATTTTGCAAAGTCGGTCTACCTTTACAAGACGAAAAATTTCCTCAACCCGGGCAAAGACATTGTGGTTGCAACAACCGCAGTTTGCTGGTACATCGGGATCGTGCTTTTTAATTCAGATTACGCTTTTACGGTCACGAACGTGATCATCCACGGCGTACCATATTTTGCCCTTATCTGGTTTTACGTTAAGCAGCGACGCAAATCGACCGGCACGATTTACAGAACACTCTCGCATCACTGGATAATTTTTCTTGCGACGCTTTGGGCGTTTGCGTACGTTGAAGAGCTGCTTTGGAATCGGGGCGTCTGGCATGAAAAAAGTTGGCTTTTCGGGAATGAATGGAACTGGGCCGAGTGGAAAATCTACCTGGTTCCGCTGCTGGCCGTGCCGCAACTGACGCACTACATTCTCGACGGATTCATTTGGCGTCGAAGGGGGAATCCGAACCAGAGCGTGCCTGGATAGATCGAGTTTTATCTTCAGTGGGTCCTTACACCAAAGCAAAAATTACGTTAGAAAAGCATTCTGCCTGTGATTTAATACTAACTATGCCCAAAGCCTTTCGACAAAGCTTGAAATTATCTGCGGCCATAATTGGAGTCGCATTCATGCTTACGTTTACCGGCTGTAAAAGCACGGGCGGACTGATCGGCGAAGCTGACCAAACAATAGAGGCATCAAAGATAATCGAAGATGCGAACAAAGACCTGAAGCAGATCAAGGTCCTTTACGAAAAGAACGAAACCAAACGGGAAGAGTTAAAGAACGCGATGATCGCGGATGACGTGCCTGCCGTCAAAAAGATTTGCGAGGAAGTCGTCCAGACGATAAACGACGGAACGGTGTCGGGAAAGACGGCCCTCGACAAAATCGATCAAGCGCGTGATTTGAACATCAACGAAGACTACGCCGAATATCTCCGCTTAAAGTGGGAAGCACTTAACCGACAGCTCCAGGCGTTTGAAGAATATCGACAGGCCGCGCGAAAGCTTAGGGACAATTTCGATCCCAACAACGCAGACGTCCGTGCCGCGGTAATCGCCGATTTTCGACAGCGAAATGAGGAGATTCAAAAGCTCCAGGAAAAAGCACGCGATTTCAGCAGCCAGGCAGTTGATCTGGCAAAAGAAGTCCACCGTAAGCAGAAAGAGCAGGAGCAATAACTGTCTCTTAACGACCCGGCCCGTCAGCGTAACAACTTAATTTTTGTCTCACTTTTTAGCACAAAATGAGACGGGATAAATGCCTTGTTTGCAGCGTTTAAGCCCGATTTCGTCTCACGCCGTCGGGGATATAGCAAAGTGAGACGATTTCCGCCCTAAATGCTGCAATACAACAGGTTACAGCTCTCGTGCGTGATTTTGACATCATCGCCTGACGAAACCTCTGACATCACTGAACAATTTTAGGTTTTCAAACACCAACCTGCGGCAAGCAGGCACGAAAACGAGTCTCGCACGTGTTGCGTAGACTGTCAAGGATTTTATGTACGCAACGCCATCGACAAATTAACAGGATATCTGAGAGTCGTGTTGAGAGGGTGTCTGAAAAATAAATTGATCGGCTCCGGCGGAGCCAAATGTTTGTAGAAAGTGGTAATAGAAATCAAGGAAACTCCGGTACGAGCGACACCTTATACACGACAATAAGCAAGTGCCGCTCCTATGGAGCTTTCACTACATTTTTTATCTAAGCCCACAAACATTTCGCTCCTAACGGAGCTTAAGTGATCAAATCTGACTTTTCAGACATTCCTCTTCTCTTAATTACTAAAAACGCAAACTATTTAGATAATGCGGCCAAGGTTCACAAGCCGATTCAACGGCAGCGGAGCGATAGGGGCAATAGGACGCGCAATTCTAAAAACTCCCGGTGTTTGCGGCAGTGCGGCGGGAGCGTCGGGCGTCGCGAACTCAAAATAGTTGTCGAACCCGCCTTTTACTTCTTCCGGCGTTACCGATATGTTTTGCCGATTACGGTCGCGAACGATGGTCAGCGTCACACTGCCTTCTTTCTTTTCGGCCAGCAAGCGGATCAGGTCGCCTTCGCCCTTTACGGGCTTGCCTTCGGCTTCGACAATTATGTCGCCCGCTTTCAGCCCGGCCTTTGCAGCGGGCGAATTTTCGCGAACGTTGGCGACGAGTGCACCGCCGTCAACGCCGAAATGGGCGGCCAGTTGTTTGGTCAGCGGCGTCAGGCTGACGCCGATCTGGCGGCGATTGCCAAATGCCCAAACCATCGGAGCGTCAGGCGCTCCCGGCGGACGCGGGGCGATTTCGACCCGCGGAAGGCGTCCGATGTTCGGCATGTCCGGCATCTGCGGCAGCTCGAACCGCTCCATCGGTACGCCCATCTGAAAGCCGCCCTCGCCAAACTTCACGCCCGGCCTTTTTCCAAGCGTAACCGGTATTTCCCGCTCGCTGCCGCCGCGCAGGACGGTGATGCGGGCCTGATGATCGGGTGAAATTTCGCCGATCAATCGGGTCAGCTTGCGAGTGCTGGTAATCTCGTCGCCGTTGACCTTGATGATAACGTCGCCTTTCTGCAATCCCGCCGCCTGCGCGGGCGAGCCCTCGACAACGCTTTCGACACCGACGCCTTTCACTTCCCAAAGGCCGAACTTGGCGATATTTTCTTTGGAAATCTCTTCGGTCTGAACGCCCAGGTAACCTCCGTCACTATCAAAGCTGAAGGAAAAAGACCTGACTGCACGGTCACTATCAGTTTTTGGCTGCGGCGTCTGCGCATTATTAATGCCGACACCGATGAGAACAAAAAAAATGAATGCAAACGATCTGCGTAACATATCGAACCTCCGTCTTTTGTTATCTTGTGCGTGAACCGGACTTGTAAACTACGGCTGCTTTAAGAATTTTGTTGCACACTTTGCCGTAAAAGGTTGCTCTATGGCGTTGCCGTCATTTTGAATGACGCCTCGCAGCGTTGGTCCGTCACAAGAAAAAAATGTCCCAGGCCGATCGAAAGAAGATAGCACCGGCATAAGCCAAAACTTATTGCATTCGGCCCATGAAAATAGTCTAATTCGTCAAAAGAGGTAAAAATTACATGAACCGGATCGTCGCATCGTTGACAGTAGTTGTTTTTGGACTGGCTCTGACGACGGGCGGTTGCAGAACCGCTTGGCGGATGTTGAATAGCGGTGGAACACAATACGTTGTTGAGGTGATCGCGGACGAAGGTGACAGGACGGCCAATGTCGAACGGGCCGTTATGGTAATGCAATCCCGCCTCAACGCGGTCGGCATAGACGGCGAAGTACAGCGCTCCGATTCCGGTCAAAACCGGATTCAGGTTAGGGTTTACGGCAAACAGGATTCAGACCTCGTGAATAAGTTTCTGTTCAAGACCAATAAGCTGGAGCTGAAAAAAGTCGTTTCACCGCCGAGCCCAAGTCCGTTTCGCACTTTTGCCAAAAAAGAAGAAGCCGAACGTGAAGCAGGCGCAGGCCTGCAAACCCTTCCTTATTCAGAGAGAAAAGATGAGCCTGCCCCGCAATTTGTGATCCTGGAAAAAGAGCCGATCGTGACGGGCGAAGACATAAGAGACGCTCAGGCGGTCTCACGTACCGGCTCGGTCTCGGATTATCAAATTTCTTTCACTCTGACGCCCGACGGCGCGGCGAAATTCGGGGAATGGACCGGGAGAAATATCAATAATTATCTAGGCGTGGTTCTGGACGGCAAAGTCGAAAGTATCGCTTATATAAGATCGAGAATCTCGGATATGGGCGAAATAAGCGGACGGTTTACGAAGGCGGAGGCCGAAAACATCGCGCTAAGCCTCAAAAGCGGATATATGCCCTGGCAACTAAAAATTGTCGAGGAAAAGGCATTTTAGTCGTTACACTTTGCCCAACCTCCGCAGCCTTTCGGCCGCTGCCTCGAGGGTTTCGTCTTTCTTGCAGAAACAAAATCTGACTAGCTGCGCGCCCATCGACGGTTCGTGATAGAACGATGAGCCGGGCACGACGGCGACGCCGATCTCGCGGATCAGGTGCTTGGTGAACTCGATGTCGTTTGCGAAACCGAAATCCGAAATGTCCGCCATCACGTAATAGGCACCTTCGGGCGTATCGCATTTAAATCCCGCATCGCGCAGCACTGGGACGATGAAATCGCGTTTGCGTTGATATTCCTTTTGAAGCTCTTCGTAATAGCTCGGCGGCAACGCAAGTGCGTACGCGCCGGCGTGCTGCAGCGGATTGGCGGCACCGACGGTCAGAAAATCATGCACCTTGCGGATGGCCGAGCTGATGTCCGGCGGAGCGATACAGTAACCGACGCGCCAGCCCGTAACCGAATAGGTTTTCGACAGCGAATTTACGACAACGGTACGGTCCCGCATTCCCTCGATCGTCGCCATAGAAACATGTTCGAACGGGTCGCCGTCCTCTTCGATGTTGTAGGTAATGTGCTCGTAGATCTCGTCGGTAAAGCAGAGGGCTTGGTACTCTTTGCAAAGATCGGCAATGAACTCTAACTCCTCGCGGGTGTAAACCTTGCCCGTCGGGTTGTTGGGGTTGCAGATGATGATCGCTTTTGTGCGCTCGTTGAATGCGGCCTTCAATTCCTCGCGGTCGAAAACGAAGCCGTTATCGGTGCGGTAAAGCGGTACGTGCCGCGGCGTTGCGTCGGACAGGATCGCGTCCGGCGCATAGTTTTCGTAAAACGGCTCGAAAACGACGACCTCTTCGCCCGGATCGACGGTTGCCATCATCGCCGCGATCATTCCTTCGGTCGAGCCGCACGTGACGGTGATCTCCGTTTCGGGGTCGATGCCCATTCCCAGAAACCACATCGTCTTTTTCGCGATAGCGTCGCGAAATTCCTTAACGCCCCACGTCACGGCGTACTGATTATGGTCCGCCGCGATCGCCTCTTCCGCCTTGCGTTTTATATCCGCCGGTGCCGGCCAGTCCGGAAATCCCTGGCCAAGATTGACCGCACCGTACTTTACAGCCTCACGGCTCATTTCACGGATGACCGATTCGGTAAAGGACGCGGCCTTTTGCGAGACTCTGTTCTTTGAAGCTCGTGGTATCGACATAGGAATATTCTAAGTTAGAAATACGGATATTAAGCAGGCTACTCGGCGAGACCAAGTTTCGACTGGCCGGACATCAGCTTCCCATTCTTCGTATTTTCGTTCTCGGTAACAACGCTGGCGGAAGGCAAAGTCCTGTTTTCGGTTATCGACGCCTCGGGTAATATCTGGTTGAACAGACTTCTTACTTCATCAGAATCGCTTTCGCCTACTGCCTTATAGAAGCGGTTGAGCATGCTCATTACTTCTTCTTTTGAATAAGTTGCAATCTTTCCGATAAAGATTTTCGGGTGATGCGTCTTAAGAAGATTTTCGCCTGTTATCTCAAGTTCTTCGAAAAGCTTTTCGCCGTTTCTGGCGCCGGTAAAGACGATGTCGATGTCTTCGTAAGGCGTCAGGCCGGAGAGGCGGACCATGTCTTCGGCCAGATCGAGTATCTTGACCGGCTGGCCCATGTCGAGGATGAAGATCTCGCCGCCCTGACCGAGTGCTCCGGCCTGCAGGACAAGCTGCGAGGCTTCGGGGATAGTCATAAAGTACCGCGTCATGTTGCGGTCGGTTACGGTTATCGGTTCACCCTTGTCTATCTGCTCTTTGAATATCGGAACGACCGACCCGGCCGAACCCAAAACGTTGCCGAAACGAACGGCCATGTAGTTCGTTTTGTAAACCTGGTTAAGCTCCTGCACCACGATCTCGGCAATGCGTTTGGATGCGCCCATGACCGACGTAGGGTTCACGGCCTTGTCGGTCGAGATAAGAACAAAATCGTCGGTTCCGAATTCACCGGCCAGGACGCCGAGAGTGCGCGTGCCAAAGATATTGTTCTTCACCGCCTCGCACGAGTTGGTTTCCATCAAAGGCACGTGCTTGTGTGCCGCGGCGTGAAAAATAACCTGCGGCCGGTAAGTCGCAAATATCTCGCGCATTCGTGGTTCGTCACCGACATCGGCGATCAGCGGCACAAATTTACCCAAACCGACAAGCGCCTCAAGTTCCCGGGTTATGTTGAAAAGCAAAAACTCGGCACGTTCGACGAGCAGGACGACCTTCGGGCGGTAGTCGATTATTTGCCGCACCAGCTCCGAACCTATGGATCCGCCTGCACCCGTGACCATGACGGTTTTGTCGGTAAGAAATTCGTGTAGATTTTTGTCGTCAAGCTGTACCGGCTCGCGACCCAAAAGGTCTTCGATCTGAACGTCGCGCACGCGGCTGACCGATACACGGCCGTGGGCGAGCTCGTCAAGACTAGGCACAATCTGGGCTTTTACAGGTATGGCACTGCAAAGATCGATTATGCGGCGAATGTCCTTTCCCTGTGCCTGATCGATTGCGATCACGACCTGCTCGATGCCGATCTCGTCTACAAGCTTTGGCAGATCTTGCGTAGTGCCGAGTACTTTGATTCCGCCGACGCTGCCGCCTTTTTTGCGCGGATCGTCATCGACAAAGCCCCGGATATCCAGCTCGGCATCCGCACGGCCGCTGAGCTCTTTTACCAGCGTCGCTCCCATTCGTCCGGCACCGACCAGTAAGGCCGCTTTGCGTTTTATCCGGCGCGAGCTTGCAAACGGGCGGCTCTTGTCGCCGAACTCGTAAAAAAACCGCCGCAGCACTCTCAAACCCACCAGACCGCCGAAACCGAGAACAGTGTCGATCATGATCACCGAGATCGGCACCTGAAAAATCGAAAAATCTGTAAAACTAAGGGCAAACCGAAGGGCGGCCAAAGTAAGGCCCGAGGCGAGTGCGGCCCTTACGAAAACCTTTAGGTCGCCTATGCTGACGTAACGCCAAAGAATAGAGTAAGCACCGAAAAGAAAAAGGGTCGAAAACTGGATGAAAATTACCAGCGGAAGCTGTCGAACAGCAATATCGACGTAAAAACCCGTGACCTGGATATTGATCGCCGGCAGGTAGGCAAGAAAAAAGGCCGCCGTCAGTACCGCGATATCCAACAAAAACTGTGTTGGACGCCGCAGAAACCATATCCGGTCCGATAATGTTCGAGCTTGGTCTAGCTGGTTTGGCATCAGGGCCGAAAAACTCCCATTGTGTTGAAGTTACATCCGTCATTGCCGTGGTGTCAATGACAAAATAATTGCATATAAAGCAGTTGTGAGCCTTATGGCGTGCAACCGGAACGGAAAAAAGTTGAATCAAAGGCACTTGTGGAATATTCTTAACGTTGCCTTTTTATGGCATTGAGGTAGTTAACAAAATGTTCAACAGGTTCTTATTTTTACTTTTGGTTAATGTGGCTGCGGCCAGTTTTGGGTTTGCCCAGGTTTCGACTGCTTCTTCGGGCACCGCTCAAGGCTACTTGCTCGGTCCCGGCGACGTTATCACGATAAAAGCGTTGGGCGAGCCGTCATTCGATGTCGAGGCACTGACTATCGACGAAGACGGCAAGATAATGATTCCATATTCGGAATTGCCGCTCGTTGCGAAGTGCAAAACCGAACGCGAGCTTCAAGCGGATGTCGTAAAGGCGTGGTCAAAGTACTTGAAAAAGCCGCAAATTAACCTGCGTGTTACACAGCGGAACAGCCGACCGCCGGTCAGCGTATATGGCGAGGTCCGCGGACAGGCACAGAAATTCGACCTGACACGCAAGGTCTATTTGCTGGAATTGATCTCTTATGCGGGCGGCGTTACGGAAAAAAGCGACGGGACCATTCAGGTTTTCAGAACTCGTCCGCCGATGTGCGGCGAATCTACCTTTACGGCCGATTGGCAGGTCGACCCGGGCGCGGGCCTTTCCGTTCCGTTTAAGACTTTTAGTTACGCCGCCTTAAGCCAGGGGCAGGAAAATTCGAATCCGGAAATCTTGCCGGGAGACGTCGTGGTCGTAACCAAAGCGGCTCCGGTTTACGTGATCGGCGAAGTAATGAAGCCGGGCGAATTTAGTATTCCGGAAGGTGGCCTGCCTTTGACTCAGGCTCTGGCTATGGCCAGCGGTACCAGTCGCGAAGCAAAGCTAAAGGCCGTCAAGATCTATCGACGCAAACCCGGTTCTGCAAATCCCGAACTGATAGCCGCAAACATGGAGTTGATACGGAAAGGGACCGAGAAGGATCTGATGCTGCAGCCTTTCGATATAGTTGAGGTTGGAAAAGCGCCGAAAAGCTTTACGGATTATGTGATGGAGTTCGCAACCGGGTTGCCGAGCCGAATTCCAATTCGACCGATCTGATTCACTGTAGATTTTTTTTGCTAAGGAGGATGTCCGAAAAGTCATAATCAGCCTAAGGTCAAACGAAAACTTACAAGGATTACAAAGCAGTCTTTTTCGGCAAACTCTGCGTAACCTCTGTGTACTCTCCGTTTAATCAAATTTAAACGCTGAGGGCGCCGAGGTTTCGCGGAGTTCGCCGAGAGACTCTTTCTACTTTCAGGCTTCCTCTTTTTAATTAATCCTCGACGTAGATTTCGTCGATCACGTCCTTGTACTTCTCATCGATCACCCGTCGCTTTAATTTCATCGTAGGGGTAAGCTCGCCGCCATCGACGGTCATTTCTTTTTCGATCAGAGCAATCTTCTTGACGGTTTCGAATTTCGCAAGGCCTTTTGTCGCTCCAGCGACCTGCCGTTCGAACAGGTCGATTATTCGCTCGTCGTGGCAATACTCGGACGCGGACATCGGTTTAATACCTTTGTGCTTTGCGTAGGAATCGAGCATTTCGAAATTCGGTACGATCAGAGCCGCCGCAAATTTACGTTCGTTGCCTATCAACACGGCCTGATTTACAAACCGCGACGAACGGATCATCTGCTCGATCGGCGATGGAGCAACGTACTTGCCGCCGGAGGTTTTGAACAGCTCCTTCTTGCGGTCGGTAATTTTGAGAAATCCGTCCGGGTCGATCTCGCCGATATCACCGGTCCGGAACCAGCCGTCCTCGGTAAACGCGTCGTGTGTCGCCTGTTCTTTCTTGTAGTAACCAAGCATCACGCCCGGCCCGAAAGCTTCGACCTCGCCGTCGGCAGCGATTCGGACCTTCATGTTGTGGATCGGTTTGCCGACCGTGCCCAACCGAGCTGCTTCCGGATTATTCGAGGTAATCACGGGTGAAGTTTCCGTCAGTCCATACCCCTGCATGATCGGCACGCCCGAGCCGGTGAAGATCAGATAGATCTCGTCCGAAAGGGCGGCCCCGCCGGTAATGCAGGCCCGCAGGCGTCCGCCGAAAAAATCGCGGAACTTCGAATACACCAAACGGTCGGCGATTGCGTGCTTGAATTTTAGCAAAAGAGATATCGGTTGATTCTTTTCGTTACGAAGCGCAAAGTCCTTTGCGACACCGATTGCCCAGTCGAAAATCTTCTCCTTCAATCCGCCGCCCCGGGCAGCCTTCAGTTTTGCCTTTGCGTAAACCTTCTCGAAAATTCTTGGCACGCCCACGAAGATCGTTGGTCGAACTTCGCTCAAGTTTTCGGGCACCTTCTCGACCGACTCGGCATAGTGCACGGCCATTCCGTTCAGGATGTACAGGTACATCGCCGAGCGCTCAAAAACATGTGAAAGCGGCAGAACCGACAGCGGACGGTCGTCTGGCGAGAAAGTATATTTTTCGCCTGCATCGATGACATTCGACAGAATGTTGTCGTGCGTTAGCATCACGCCTTTTGGCTCGCCGGTCGTGCCGCTGGTATAGATCAGCGTCGCAATGTCGTCGGGCCGTATGGCTGCTCGCAGGTCATCGGCTGATGCGTCCGGATCGCCCTTGGATTCCAATTCACTTAAAGAGATGGAACCTGCAACATCCGAGCCTTCGCCGAAAAAGACGATGTGCTGGAGTGACGAGCACTGCGGCAGAATTTCAGCGATGCGATCATACGCTTCGCGCGTATCCACAAAGAGGATTTTCGACGATGAATCGTTAATGATATAGCGGACCGAGTCGGGCGTTAGCGTCGTGTAGATAGGAACATCAATGACGCCGGCAAACTGGCAGCCCGCGTCCGCCAAAGTCCATTCAGGCGAGTTTGCGGCAAGGATAGCGGCCTTGTCGCCTTTGCCGAGTCCAAGCGAGACGAGGCCCAGCGCAATGCGTTCGGCACGCCGTACAACGTCCCTCGACGAGATCGGGTTCCATTGACCGTCCTTTTTGAAATTTAGCGCGTCTCGGCGGTCGAACCGTGCCGCCGCTTTTACAAAGAGCTCGGCGATGGTTTTCGGTTCTTCGGCAAGAAGCGGTTCACCACGGCCAACGGCCGCCCGGTGCGAGAGATTCCGGTTTTCCGCATTTGAGGTCATTTGACCATCACGCCTCCGAAAAAGATTTTTAACACTTCGTCAGCCATCGGTGCCAGCGGATAAGATTTTTTGGACAAGATCCAGTTCGTGACCATTTCGTCCAGCGAGCCATAAAGGACCTTTGCACAAACAACAGGCTTAATGTCGGTCCGGAACACGCCTGATGCCTGTCCTTCGGCGAACGTCTGGCGAATGATGTCGAGATACTCGGCAAACCCGGCTGCCGAGAATTCCTGCATGAATTTTGTCGATCCGCGTAGTTCGATCTGGAAAACAATTGCCAGGTCGCGGTCGGTTCCGAGCTTTTCCAAATGAAGCCGTGCGATACGGCGAAGCTTGTCAGCAGGATTTTGGATTTCCGCTATCTCTCGCCTGCCTTCCGCGATAAACTCTGCCATCGCTCGATCGAAGATCGAGTGCAGAATCTCATCTTTGCTTTTGAAATAAAGATAGACGGTGCCGTCGGCGATTCCGGCCTCACCCGCAATATCGGCAACCTTCGAGTTGAAGTATCCCTTTTCCGCAAACACCTTAATCGCAGAGCGAAGAATGGCCTCGCGCTTATCGACCACGACCGCCCGCACCGATTGACCTGAACTCTTGTTTTTCGACATCCTTTCAACTGAATGAATGGTCATTCAGTACGTAGAGATTACAACAGAGCCTGATCTAAGTACAAGGAAAAATTAGGAAAAGTGTGTGAAATGTATGGCGGAGAGGACAGGACTCGAACCTGCAAGCGATTACTCGCGGTAGTTTTCAAGACTACTGCCTTACCAATTAGGCTACCTCTCCGTTTTGTCCGGAGGCCAATAAAAATATACAGTACAGTGGCTTACTAAACAACTTTTCTGCGGAGTCCGTTAAACAGGCTGCGAAACAAAGCAAAAAAGCTCCATTCGTGCGTCCGCATTCTGTCTGAATGTTGGCGATTGGACGATTGTCTAAAACCGCCGAAAGCTTGAATCTTGTAAGCGGACCTTAGTAAAAGACTGAGCCCAAATCTTATGGCTAGCCCCTTAAATCCATGGCCGCTTCCTCCGGCAAACCCCAACAGTCCTTATTACAATATTGTTCGCTGCGACAAATTCATCTCGGAATTAATCGTTCCGGACTTTGCCTTTGTTTGGAATCCGGTCACCTTAACCATCAAGATCAGGTATTCGCTGAATTTTGTCGACAGCCGCACAAAATCCCATAATCCCGAAGAAGCATGGACATTTCTAGAGGGATACGCCGGAACCTACTACGAAGGCCATTATGCTCGAGATAGCAATGAAGAGTACTTCAAAATGGACGACTGGGATTTTAACTCGCAGCGGACGTTTGCTCGAAAGTTCAAAGATGGACAGGCTTTTTGGGATAGGAAATTCATGTTGACTACACCGGACGAGTATTCCGGGTTCGATTATCAACTGCTCGACGACGTGAAGAACAATACTTCATGGCGTCCCAACGTACTGTGCCGATTTGAGCTGATAAGCGTCCCAAACAAAAACGATATAAAGATGTGGAATAGTTGGTCGCACGATTCGGACAATCCGGGTGTGCACCTTCGCCTGGATGTCGTTAAGACGCGAGGCAAAAAATACAACGGCACGACCGGATCGTTCAGGTCGCACAGCCTTTTGTACAACTACGACGATGTCGATGAGTACACGATATGGCACGAATTGGGCCATGCCCTGGGCCAAGACCATATTCAGGCTCTGCTCGGGAATGGAGCTTGTATTATGGGCGACGGTAACGCCGGCCCGTGCTACGTCACGCCGGAGGGAATGGAGCCCAACGTCATGGGTAGCGGTAAGGGACTGCTCGATCTAAACGCGATTCCGTGGGTCGAGCTAATTCAGCATCATACAAAGACCATCGGCGCAAAATGGGAAGTTACCCAGAACACCGTAATGCCGCCGAGAAAAATTCCCGGAGTCGTGCCGAAGAAACCCGTGGTGCCTTTGCCGGCTGCGGTAGCTCCGCAGAGTAATCTACCGGATGTGTTTGACCCGACAAGGACCTAGACAGACTATTCGGTTTACACAAAAAAGCCCCGGCTGGGAGTTAATCAGCCGGGGTACACAAGAGAGAGGAGCGAAACTTCGCTCATTCGGACACTAACAATTGTGAGATCTGAGTATCGAGCCTGGCGGTCTTGTCCCAGCCATCGCTCTTGTGGGCGATCGTTCCGTTCTGATTGATGAGGAAGTACGAGGGGAAACCCATATTGATGGTCCCGTTGCGGTCCATGTCCGCGTACTTTAGAACGATGCCAAAACTGTTGGGAAGAACATTGAACTCGAACTGGTTCTTTTTCAGATAAGGCTCGATCTTGCCTTGGTTTTCCATGGTCAGGGCCAAAAAGACAACGTCCTTGTCCTTATAACGCCTTGCTACCTCATTCAGCTTGGGCATTTCGCTGTGGCAGATGGCGCACTTGGTCGACCAAAAGGTCAGAACAACTACCTTTCCCTGCAGCTGGCTAAGGTTGTAGACCTTACCGTCCAGACCTTCGGCGTTAAAATCGGGTGCCTGGCTGCCGGGCTTGAGGCTTTGCTGAGCCAGGGCCGCTGCCGCGGTCAGGGCTATAACCATGATGAGGTTTAATAATCGCATCGGTACAACTTGCCAAACGTATCAGGATGTTTTTGGTTGTTCAATGCTGTTGAACACCTACTTTAAACATACTGCCAATGCCGAACTAATCCAGAAAAAACATAGGTCATGTTACCCAGTATTTTTCGGGCCGAAATGGCCACCCGGTAGGGGAGGAGCGGGTCGAACTACGCGCAGGAGAAGTGTTAAACTTTCCCGAATGTTTCTCGAATCACTTGAGGTTGAAAATTTTCGAAATTTGCACGGTAACGTGCGTTGTGGACACGACCTGAATATTTTAGTCGGTATTAACGGACAAGGCAAGACAAATTGGCTGGAAGCGATTGATATTTTAGCCACCACGCGGTCATTTAAGACGACAAGATTGCAGGAAACGGTGCTATTTGGCGAAGAAATGGCCGTTATTCGCGGGCGCGTCGGCCGGGCCGAAGACATTCACCGCGATCTACAGGCGGTGATACAGGGCAACACTAAGTCCTTTTATGTCCATGGTAAGCGTGAACCTGTTCAGCGGTATCTGACCCAGCTTCATGCCGTCGTGTTCAACTCGGACGAGCTTGAGGTCGTCCGCGGCACGCCTGAACACCGCCGCCGTTTTCTCGACCGGGCGATCACTTCCATTCACCCGCCGTATGTTCAAACTTTGGCGGATTACAATCGGGTCATTAAGCAAAAGAACGTTTTGCTTCAGTCGGTACAGGACGAGAAAATAATCCTCGAAAAGGCGACCGAGCTGCTTGGGCCCTGGAATGAGCAGCTTTCCGCCCACGCCACGCGCATTCACCGCTCGCGGGTGCGCTATGTTCAACGCCTTAACGAAACGCTCGAAAAACGCCTTTTCGGGACCGAAGAGGTAACGATGCGATATGCCTCTTCGCTTGAGGGCAAAGGCGACCTGTCGGATTACGAAAATTTTATCGCCGAACGGCTAACCCTTCGCGTCCAGGCCGAAGCCGCTGCGGGTTACTCTTTGGTAGGCCCGCATCGCGACGATCTTGAAATCCTTCTCGACGGCCACGACCTCCGCAAATACGGCTCCGCCGGCCAACAGCGAAGCGTTCTGCTGCTTTTGCAGCTCGCAAACATATCCGTCTATCACGCTCAGCAGCAGGAATATCCGCTCTTTCTGCTCGACGATATCGACGCCGAACTGGACTATCAACGCATCGGGCAATTGCTGGAATTTTTGCAAGGAAAAACGCAGACTTTCGTGACAACGTCAAAAGAAAGCTTCGTCGAAAATTTTGCCGCAAAAGCGGATGTTTTCGACGTGGCGTCAGGCCACGCCAACCGCCGTTAAAATCGACTAAAATTAGCCCTGTCGCCGCTGTCCAAACTGCCCTGAAAATGGTATTATTTCCTTTTGGTTAGACGGCGGATTTTTGTTCCGTAGGTCAGGTTGACATCTTGCGTAGTTCCGCGTCGAAACTACCTTGAAAAGGCGGCGTTTGGGTTCCCAGAATATCGAAAATTTCTTTAGCGCTTGTGACCGCGATGATGAACTGAAAGCTCAGGACCGGTGCATCGAGGTCAATCCTGGAAAACTTGGCGGTACGCCTGTTTTTCGTGGAGTTCCGATAAAGAATTTTTTCGATTATCTGAGGGAGGCGATGACATAGACGCCTTCCTCGATGATTTTCCGACTTTTCGAGCGGCATCAAGTTCTGGAACTGTCGGAAATCTTGAAAGCCAGCCTTCTGCTTGAAAGGACCCAAAACAAAAACGAATTATAGAATCGAACGAAAGTAGTTAGAGGTTATACACAAATTGGCTAAAGCAAAGACAGAATACGGTGCGGATTCGATAACGGTGCTCGAGGGGCGCGATGCGGTGCGTAAGCGGCCGGCAATGTACATCGGGTCGACGAGCGATATCGGTTTGCATCACTTGGTTTATGAAGTAGTGGACAATTCGGTCGATGAAGCGTTGGCCGGGTATTGCGACACTATCGAGGTGAACATCCATATCGATAACTCGATAACGGTCGTCGATAACGGGCGCGGCATTCCGACGGATATCCATAAACAGGAAGGCCGTTCGGCGGCCGAGGTTGTGATGACCGTGCTGCACGCTGGCGGTAAGTTCGATTCGAATTCTTATAAAGTTTCGGGCGGGCTGCACGGCGTTGGAGTTTCATGCGTGAATTTTTTGAGCGAATACCTGCGGCTTGAGATATGGCGTGACGGCAAAACACACGAGATGGAATTTGCCGCAGGCATTCCGGTCGCCCCGCTTAAACAAACCGGCACAACGACAAAGCGCGGCACGAAAATCACATTCCGGCCGGATTCGAGTATTTTCGAAACCACGGTTTACAGCTTTGACAAGTTGTCTGAACGCCTCCGCGAAAAAGCGTTTCTGAACAAAGGCATCCGTATTTTCATCAAGGACGAGCGGGAAGAGGAAGAAAAGTCACACGAATTTTACTATAAAGGAGGGATTGCGGAGTTCGTCAAGCACCTCAACCGCAACAAAGCGCCGCTGCACGACGAACCGCTTTATTTTGAACAAGTTGGCGATGATCTTTCGATCGAGGTGTCGATGCAGTATAACGACAGTTACGACGAAAAGATCTTCTCGTTCGCCAATAACATCAACACTGTTGACGGCGGCACGCACCTGTCCGGCTTTCGCGGGGCGATCACACGTACGATCAACA
>CADEEU010000016.1:0-8950 GCA_902826385.1 uncultured Acidobacteriota bacterium
GAATGGACTTATAAACAGATCAAACCGCGTACCTACGAACTGACGGTTCCGCTGCTTGAGATCGCAACGAGAAAATACGGCAAAGAAGAGTTCTCAAAAACGGCGGTGAAGATCGGACACAACGACAAAGAATCCTATCGTAACCTAGGCTTTTATTAATATGTTCAGAAAGACCTTTTACGCGACGAGTCCCAAGAATCTTCACGCGGCGACGAACGACGATCTTCGTGACGATTATCTGATCACCGATCTTTTCGCCACCGGCGAGATCAGGTTGAACTATCTTCACTACGAACGATTCGTTATCGGCGGAGCGGCCCCGACCGACAACCCCCTGTCGCTGCCGCGTCAGACTGAACCCGAGTCGGCGAAAGGAAATCCTTTCCTGGAACGTCGCGAACTCGGCGTTGTTAACGTCGGCGCATCGGATGGGCGCGTCACGGTTGATGGCGAAACATTCGTGCTCAAGCCGAAAGATGGACTCTATATTCCGATGGGCAGCGAAGACGTTTCGTTCGAATCGGTCGGCGACACGACGCATTTTTACCTCGCGTCGACTCCCGCTCACGCCCGATTCGAGCTCAAACATATCTCGATCGACCAAGCCGTTCCGCTCGAGCTCGGCGGTACGGACAATGCCAATGAGCGTACGGTTTATCAGTATGTCGTTCCCGCTGTTTGCCAGTCCTCACAATTGCTTCTAGGGCTTACCTCGCTGAAACACGGAAGCGTGTGGAACACGTGTCCGCCGCATCTTCACGATCGCCGCTCGGAGATCTACTTCTATTTCGACTTGAAAGAAGGTCAGCGGATCATGCACTTCATGGGCGAGCCGGATAACCTCCGCCACATTGCCATCGACAATAATTCGGCAGTCGCGTCGCCGCCATGGTCGATTCACATGGGCGTCGGCACGACGAACTATACCTTCATCTGGGCGATGGGCGGCGAAAATCTCGACTACAAAGACATGAACGTGCTCGATATCTGCCAGTTGGTCTAGCATGCACCGCATCTTTTCGATAGGTTTTCTTGGCATCGTTTTCTCGATGTCGGTTCTTGCTCAGTCCGCCGATCTTTTTAAACGAAAAGAGATCGAGCGGCGGATGATATCGGTGGCGAAGTGGCAGCTCGCCAATCCGAAACACGAACTCTTCGATTGGACCAACGGCGCATTTTACGCAGGCGTCTTCGCGGCTTACGAGACAACCAAATCGAAGGAGATCTGGGACGCTCTAGTCGCAATGGGCGAGAAGAATAATTGGAGACCGGGAAAACGCTTCGACCACGCAGACGATATCGTGATCAACCAGACATATCTCGATATGTACCGGATCACGAAAGACAAAAAGATGCTTCAGCCGACGATCGATGTGGTCGAAAAGATCAAAGCCGAAGGATCGAAAGGCCGCGAAGTCGAACGCCACGGCATCATCTGGTGGTGGTGTGACGCGCTGTTCATGGCCCCGCCGACTCTCGCGAAACTTGCCGAGATAACAGGCGACAAGTCATACCTTGCGCTGAACGATAAATACTTTCGCGAAACTTACGACCGGTTATATGACGAAGACGAGCGTCTCTACGCACGCGACGCATCGTTCCTTATCGGCGAAAAAGGCGAAGGGAAGTTAGAGGCGAACGGCAAAAAGATCTTCTGGAGTCGCGGTAACGGCTGGGTGATGGGCGGCCTCGTCCGGCTGCTAGAAGAGCTACCGAAGAATCATCCGACGCGCCAATTCTATCTAAAGCAGTTTCGCGATATGGCCGATCGTATCGTTGAACTGCAGCAGCCTGACGGTTTTTGGCGTGCGAGCCTGCTTGATCCGACCTCATATCCCGGAGGCGAAAGCAGCGGTACCGGTTTCTATACGTACTCACTCGCTTGGGGCATCAACAATAAGATCTTAAACCGAAAGAAGTTCGAGCCCTTCGTAAGAAAAGCGTGGACGGGCCTGAACACGCTTTTACACTCCGACGGAAAGGTCGGCTGGACTCAACCGATCGGCGCCGATCCGCGGCGTAACTTCAATGCCGACAGTTGGGAAGTCTACGGCGCCGGAGCCTACCTGCTTGCCGGTTCCGAGATCGTGAAGCTTCTAGAATTTGCTTGATCGATTCCTAAGTGAATCCGTCCTCAACCGCAAGCTGATATTATTGTCTCGGAATACTCATACGGAGGATCGCTTTGCAGTACAGAAGATTTGGACGAACCGGCTGGCAGGTCAGCGAGATCGGATACGGGATGTGGGGAATGGTCGCGTGGTCTGGCTCGGACGACGAAGAGTCGATGACATCGCTGCAACGCGCCGCCGACCTCGGCTGCACATTTTTCGACACCGCATTCGCCTACGGGAACGGCAGAAGCGAGGGATTGCTCGGAAAGCTGGTCAAGGCGAATCCTGACAAGAAACTCTACACCGCGACGAAGGTCCCACCGAAAGATCTGCGTTGGCCGGCTCCCGCGGATGCTACGCTTGACGACTGCTACCCGCCCGATCACATCGAGGAATATCTGCACAAGAGCCTCGCGAACGCCGGCGTCGAATCTTTCGATCTGCTGCAGTTTCACACCTGGAACGATAAGTGGGCAGACGATGATCGGTGGGCGAAAAAGCTGAGCGATCTAAAATCGCAGGGTTTGATTAACGCCGTCGGCATCTCTATCAACCGTTGGGAACCGTGGAACGGCATTGAAGCGATAAAGACCGGTGCGATCGACTCCGTTCAGGTCATCTACAATATCTTCGACCAAAATCCCGAAGATCAGCTTTTCCCCGTCTGCCGCGAATACGACGTCGCCGTGATCGCCCGCGTTCCGTTCGACGAAGGCACGCTTACGGGCACGATCACCAAAGACTCGACGTTTCCAGCCGACGACTGGCGAAGCACTTATTTCTCGCCCGAGAATCTTGCCGCGAGCGTCGATCGCGTCGAGGCTCTCAGGCGGCTTGTTCCGGCCGACTCGACGCTCCCGGAAATGGCTTTGCGATTTATCCTTAGCGAACCGACAGTGAGCACCATAATTCCGGGAATGAGAAAGACACGCAACGTCGAGGCGAACCTCGCCGCCAGTGACGCCGGACCGCTTCCGGCCGATCTACTCGAAAAGCTCCGCCCGCACCGATGGGTTCGAAAACCCGCTCCATGGTCGGCTTGAGCCAAAACGAAGTCTCTTTCCAGTCCCGCTGAGGAAAAGAAAAAAGGCGACTCGACCGAATCGCCTCTCAAAAATTGGCTCCGCAGGTAAGACTCGAACTTACAACCCTTCGGTTAACAGAAGCCACTATTTCCCGTTTTTTGCGGTCTCTCGACGCTACTTAACTACCTTTTCTCCAACAACTTACGACCATTTCGCCAACGCCGTGACAACCCGTGCTAAATGATGAAAAATAGTCAAATTTTGACCAGTTATGTCACAATCCATGACACAATTTTCAACTCAATTCTAACTGTAGTTTGGTAACGGTAGGCTTCGAACGGAGGGCGTCAGCAATCAGTTAAGTCACATTTCAACCCGGCGACTCGCCACCAATATACACCCACCTTCACAGCGATGCAATATTCCAATCGATCGATTTCAATCTGTTGCGGATCAGATCTAACGACTGCAATATCTCCTCATCAATAGGTAACTCTCCGTAAACCAAGTTTGCGAAATCTGAATTGTAGACCGGGCTTAGCTTTTCCCAAACGCCCTCGAGATCGCGGAAGATCATCGCGTCGGTCGGATGATGAACTAGCCACTTATTATTGTTTCGGAAACTTATGGCGTCGTCGTTGCCGACTTTTAGCATCATCACTTCAAACGCGGATGAATCAAAAAAATCACGAACGTTCGCATGCTGTAGGAGTTTGTGGAGATCGTAAGTATGCCTGATCTTCTTCTTAAGGTCCTCTAACGGATCCGCAGTATAGGAGAATCGGACCAAGCTCATTATCTTTTCACAGAACGTTCGAGTCGTATCTAGTACCTTGACCTCGAATGATGTCATCCCAAACTCTTCCGCGATCCCCGCCTGTGCGTTGCTCGCCATCATGTCACCCGTAAGCGTACTGTGCATTTGGTTTGAAGAGGGTTCGTAATTTCCAAGCCATGTTGATTCAAGGACGATCACGTCTCGAATCTGTCCGAGATCACCAGGCATCTCTTTGTTGTAGGTGTGAGCCGTCTTGCGGATCATGCCAAACTTATTGGTGATGCCTTCGATCTCGACCTCGGGCAGTATCGCGTTAACCAAGTTGCTTATCTTCTTCAGCTTAGTCTTCATTCGGCTATCCGATTCACCGTCGTTACGCAGCACGACGAGGTCTACATCCTCCGAGAATCGGTCGATCAACTTGCTTTTGGACAAAGCAGTCCCACCCTTGAAGATCGTTTCCTTGCCGATCTCATCGCTGAATATCGCCCACAAGACAAAAGTTACCCAGTAGTCCTTCTCGACGTATACCGCAGGGAGTCCCAACTGATCCGCTGTAAACTGCACCGCTTGCCGAAATAGAGTTTTGTTCTCGTGCAAGTTCATACGATGTTCCACTTCTCAGCGGTTTGCAGGGCATTGCCGGCGCCGGCCAATTTGTATTTCGTGATCGGGTTGAGGGATTGGAACAGCCGGTCGGTTAATTCCGTTTTCCTCATTTGGTCGAGGAGAGCCCCCAACAAAGCCCGCGTTGCCGGCGGATACTTCAGCGCAAGTCGGACCAACGACATTTGCTCTTTGTCATCGAGCCGTCTCAGAATGGCCAGTAATCGTTTGCAGCTGGCTTCGATCGTCGTGTCCGGGATCTTCTTGATGTATCTCACGGCATCCAAGATCTGTAAGAGCGGAACATTCTCTTTTGTGATCGTGTTTCTCTGTTGGATGAAAGTGATCGTATAGCGCTCTCGTTTGAAGCTAGGTCGGATTTGGTTCTTCCCGATTTGCAGGGTGTTGCTAACCTGTGTCGTTAGCCCCAGTTGATTGTAAATACTCAGTCCGGTCAGATAACCGATGATCTTGCCGTTTTCCTCCAACAGGTCCTTGACGATTTGTCGTCGGTCCGGCTGCAGATCTCCAAATGGAGTGCTCTCAGGTTTGTAGAATCTCCCCTTCGATAGCTTGGCTATCTTCCCCGCCGCAGCCATCCGGTTGAGAGCCTTGATAACGGCTTCCTTTTTCCGAGCATCCTTCTCAAGGTCTCCGTAGGTGAAAACATACCCACGCGGAAACCTATCGATCGTACTCATGACATCGCTCACCGTGCTCATACCGATCTACAGAATACGGGAGTTCTGGAGGAATGTCCAGTTCTTTCACAAATAAACTGGACAATGTTGTCAGCGAGAGACAATGCCTCTACCATTCCTTGGCCCCAAAATGCGACACAAATGCGACACAAATGCGACATGAATGCGACAAGGGCTTCGACTAGTCGATTCGCATTTACCTCAATCGGACATGGGACGAGCCGAATCGCGAACCTTGATGCGGCTGATTGCAAGCCGAGGCGTCGGCTAATTGAAAGTCCAGAGCAAGGCTAATAGTAAGTCGAAAATGCAGGCCACTGATAGGGCATACGCGCAACTATATCCCACAAAACGCCATGTCCCAGATTCCGGGACGGCCAATATCTGGGACGATCTTGGCGAAAGTGTGGCTCGTTCGGCTGCGTCATCGCATCTCCTCTCCGCTGGGTCGGTGATTGCGCCAAGATGCAATTAACTTGACCTCGCAGGTATCTCCACCTAAATTGGTCGAGTAGCCCCGCGATATCTCGACTGGCTCTCACAGCAAATGCTTACAAAATCAAAGTTTCGCAATTTCTTGTCGTGTAAAAACGAATTCTGGCTGGACCATCACTTTCCCGAACAATCCGGGGAACTCACGCTCGACCAACAACTGCGTCGCGAGGCGGGTTACCAAGTAGAAAGGCTTGCGCGAACGCTGCCGATCTTTGCTGATCCCGACGGGACTTGCGTCGCGTTTGGAAAAGACTTCGCGACCGAATCGCTGTTCGCCAAGGCGGACATCGTAGTCACCGATGCAGATACAGGCGAGGTCGATATCTATGAGGTCAAATCCGGTACGAAGGCCAAGGAGGACTACAAGACGGATCTTGCATTTCAATGCTTCGTTGCGGAACAGTCCGGGTACGTGGTTCGCAATGCCTATCTAATCTTTATCAACACGCACTACTTATTTGATGGGGAGATCGACGTCGTGCGGCTGCTTACCGTGTCCGACGAAACCGAGAGCGTTCGAGCCCTGAGACCGACGATCGACGCTGAGACGGCCAGTGCGATCGCCTGGCTTGAGCAGGGCGAACCAACTGTCACGCTTCTTGATTACTGCGGGGCGAAGCTTGAATGCAGGGCAATCAGAAGATTATTTGAAGATATTCCGGACTACAATGTCTCACACATCTTCATCGCCAATTCGAAGAAACTGAATTCATTGCTTGGCGACTCGATTCTTGATATCCGATCAATACCGGCAGATTTCAAGATGACGGATCGAGAAGCTGCGATCGTCGAGGTCGAGCGATCGGGGAAGGCTCACATCAAACGAGACGCAATACTCGAAGAGATAACCGGTCTCAAATATCCGCTGAACTTTCTCGACTACGAGAGCTTTAATCCAGCCGTGCCCCAGTTTGTTGGCACGAGGCCTTATCAGCACATGGTGTTTCAGTACTCGCTGCATACGATTGCTGGGCCCGGCGCGGAGCCACGGCATTCATACCACCTGTCGCGAAACAACGGCAAGCATCCCTCTGAAGAGATAGTAGAAAGGCTTCATGAGGACCTGGATGGCAAGATTGGTACGATTGTCGTCTGGAGTGAGCGGTTTGAAACCGGACGAAATGCAGAACTCGCGACGATGTACCCGCGATATGCAGCCTTCCTTGAAGAGCTAAATGGGAAGACATACGACCTCTATGAGATTTTCCAGAAGAGACTCTATTTGCATCCGCGTTTCCGTGGTAGAGCCTCCATCAAAAAGGTACTTCCGGCCGTCACCGATTTAACCTATGACGGTATGGAAATCGCCGACGGATTGACCGCGTCGATTAAGTGGTATCACGCCGCGACCGGTCGTGGGAGACCCGAAGAGAATGAGAAAACATTTCAAGACCTGGAAGCGTATTGCCATCTTGACACGCTAGCAATGGCACGGATCTACGAACATCTTCTAACCATCTGAAGATAGAGGGCCCTCAAATCCCACTTCTTGATGGCGTCGCCGATTAGCGCCGGGCGGGCAAGAACCTGCTTTCCCGCCACTCGTAATCTGTGAGCCACTTCTCGCAGAACTCCGTCTTCGGCGGTGGAGTAGTAGTGACGGTCAAGTCTTAGAAGTTCTCGCACGTCCTCCAACTGCAACGGAGGCTGAGGACTACCGAGATCATTCAAGATTTTTTGAACTTGGTCGTCTATGTCTCTCGCTGTTTGTTTACGAAGAAATGCGTTCTTCATGCTGCTATTAAGCTTCTACTTCTCGTTCAAAAATTTAACAAACTCCTCCAACGCAAGTTGCTCATCCTTGGTTAGCGTTTCCACAGACTCGGATCGCGCAGCGAATCGAACTGCTTCTTGGTCCAGGGTTAAATCGCGAACAGTTGCATTCCCAGAGAGCTGCAACATTCTTTCAATAGAAAGACCAAATGTCTTAGCAAGCTGATGTACGGTACGCGGTTCCGGCGTATAGTGCATATCGCGCTCTATAGCAACCAGTTCCCCTATATCTATGCGAGCTTTTTCAGCAAGTTCATCCATTCGCAGTCTCGCCTTCCGCCGCCAAAGATTAATCAGCCTTCCAAAGGCCGGACGAGGACTCTCCTCGACAACTTGAGAAACCAATTTGCTTTCGTGCTCGGCACCCAGCACCTGTAGATTGAATGCACCGCAGGAGACTTCTGCATTCTCTTCATGTTCAGCTCGCTTCGCGAGCCATTCTCTACTTAGGTTCATTCTCATAACTTTGCCTCATTTTAGGAATTCGGACGCTTGTTCAGGTGTCATCTCAAAGTAGGTGAGACCTTGAATCGCGTGATCCGGCCCGAGATTAGTCATCCCGCATGCTTCCTCATACCACTTATCCGCCTGTGGTAACGAGTGCAATCCAATTCGCCCTGAAAACCCCTCCTCAAGGCTCAATTGAATCGCCACAGCTCCGGATCCCACCGGGTTATTCCGATGTGCAAATCGACATGGTTTATTTCTTGCCGCACCTTTCCCGTGCCGACGCAAAGCAGATCAATGGATTGTCGGATACCGTGATCGACGGGCAGAATTTTCAGCAGTGGTCGCGCCACCGTCCGGCCGACCAGTGGCGACCCGACATCGACAACATCGAAACTCATCTCCTGTATTGTCACAGCCTTTCTCGAAGGGGAGTTGAACAAGAGATGAGCTACTCCCTGAAAATCTCTGGAAGACATTATGAATCGCTTCGGAGCCATCTTTTTCCAGGTGATGGACTGGAGGCGATCGCCTTTGCTCTCTGCGGCCGTAACCGAACCGACGATGGACAGATTCTTACGGTACACAAGCTCGTGCTGATCCCGCATGACCAGTGCGAGAGGACGCCCGAAAGCGTTACGTGGCGAACAGTCGCATTGGCTGCGATCCTCGATGATGTGCGGCGCGGTGGATTCGCCTTGGTCAAGTTTCACTCCCATCCTACCGGCTACGAGCAGTTCTCACGAATGGACGACATCTCGGACGCTGAGTGTTTCGCCGCTATCTCGTCATGGCTCGACGATGATGAACCTCACGGAAGCGCGGTTATGCTTCCCGACGGGCGAATCTTCGGTCGCGTCAGTGAAAACTTGTGGGAAGCGTTTTCCGTGATATCTGTTGCTGGCGATGAGCTTCTATTCTGGCATTCGACACCGGATGAACCAGTGAACAGAAGCCAGCAGCTCGAAGCACAAATTCAGATGTTCGGATCAGGGACTGTATCCAGACTGC
>CADEEU010000016.1:8960-21802 GCA_902826385.1 uncultured Acidobacteriota bacterium
GGAAGCGGTGCAAGGGGGCGAGTGAATAGTGACAAGATCGAAGGCCGAAACCTTAATCGCATAGTGAATAGCAGACGTGACGATATCGGCGACTACAAAGTTGATGTGCTGAAGCGGGAAGTCGAATCGTTCGGCTTGGCTACAGTGGTAGAAGCTGTCGCGAGGAACCTGTACGACTGGGAGTCTGTCATCGAGATCTCGAGGTGTGACGTTGTTTTTGGGTGCATGGATACAGCCGAAGGCCGGCATATTTTGAACAAGATTGGCACGTACTACGTCATTCCCTACTTTGACCTCGGCGTGCATCTTGCAGCTGATGGGGCTGGTGGGATCGACGAAGCAAGTGGCGTGGTTCATTACCTTCAGCCGGGCGGGTCGACGCTGCTTTGCCGAAAGGCGTATACGCTAAATCAAGTCCAGATAGAAGGACTCTACCGAACCGACCCCGAGCAGTATAAAGAGAGGTCAAGCGAGGGTACATCGATGGTGTAGCAGTTAGGTCCCCGGCAGTCGCGAGCCTGAATTCCACGATAGCCGGGATCGCTATAAACGAGTTCCTGTCTCGCCTTCACGCCTTCCGCTCATGCGATAACAGTGATTGTGATGTTATTCGGTTCAACTTTATGGAGACGATGATCGTAAAGGAAAGCTCCCCGACCGCTTGCGGTGATGTTGAGCGATTCTTAGGGCACGGCGAGGTCGATCCGTTAATGAGGATGCCCGTGCTCAGCAGAGGAGTTTGAATGAGCATCTTCTTCTTGCTCCGAAGGTTGATCTGCTGGTTTCGTGGAAAGTCGGTTCCTCTGCGGACGTTAGTCGTTGAAGAGATACCCGACGAACCGAACGAGAGAATTATCTATATATACCGCTCGGGCGGGACTGCGTGGGGTCTCGGTTTCTTATGTCCGTGCGGGTGCGAAGAAGTTATCGAGCTGAACCTGATTTCTCAGACGCGGCCCTGCTGGAAAATCCAGATTAGGTGGGACACTACGCCGACTATTCATCCTTCTGTATGGCGAACGGTAGGATGCCGCAGCCATTTCTGGATTCGTGACGGCATCATTTCTTGGGTCAAATAGAAGGAGAATCTATGTCACAAATCTGTCACAAACAGCAGCGCTTGCCGTTCGCATGATTCTATTGGTGGCAGGGGATCGAACTCCGGCCTTGTGGTTATGAATCCCAACACGATTCCTAGAAACACGTGTGTCAGTCAGTGCGTTCCTATGATTCAAAGAATTTGTGACATCGGAGTCATGTCACAATCCATGTCACAAACGCAAAACGGGAGCTTTTCAGCTCCCGTAAGTTGTTGATTTAATTGGCTCCGCAGGTAAGACTCGAACTTACAACCCTTCGGTTAACAGCCGAATGCTCTGCCATTGAGCTACTGCGGAATATGGCGTGCCTCGTTTTGAGGCGAACCTAAAGGGTAGAAATTTTGGAATTGATTGTCAAGTAATTTGGGGTGGCTGTGGCAAAATCATGGGTTTCGCATATAATCGCGGTAACATGGCAAAGGCTGAACTGAAGACTAAAAAGACGGACGCGAACGTCGACGATTTTCTTAACAGCGTCGAGAACGAAGAGCGGCGGGCTGATGGTTATCGCGTGCTTGAAATGTTTAAGCGTATCACGGGCGACGAGCCGAAAATGTGGGGGTCGTCGATCATCGGATTTGGGAACTGCGTGTGGAAATATCCCGACGGACGCGAGATGGACTGGATGGTCACGGGGTTTTCGCCGCGAAAGGCGAACCTGACGCTGTACGTCGTTTGCAACTCGCCAAAACAACCGGATCTGCTCGCGAAACTCGGCAAACATACGACCAGTGTGAGTTGCCTTTACATAAAGCGCCTTTCGGACATCGACGAAAAGGTGCTGGAAAAGATCATAAAAGACGCCGTTACATACATCAGAAAAAACCGCTAGACGAACTAACCGCCCTCGCTTTTAGAAAGTGTTTTCAACGAAGATCAGGTACGTGACCCTGTTTGATTCTAGCGAATTAACACTGATTTAACCCTCAATTCACACCTCGTTAACTTCCGCTTACTATTCTTGCCCTTGCAAGCCAGACATCACATTGAATTTTCAGACCAAGGCGGACTGCGGGCAAAAAGCCGTACTGTTGCCGCCGTACTGTATTTTCGAACCGAATCGAGGAGCAATTATGAGAACGAAGTTCATTTCGTTATTTTCCGCGACCATTCTTTCATTATTTGTAACCGCAAGCGCCTTCGCGCAGGCAACCGGCGGCCTTTCCGGCACCGTAACGGACCAAAACGGGGCCGTCGTTCAGGGTGCAGCCATAGTGGTAAAAAATACCGCGACCAACCTGACGCGAAACACCACGTCCAACGCTGACGGGCGCTGGACACTGTCGTTACTGCCCGTAGGCACGTACAGCGTTACGTACGAAAAAGAGGGATTTAAAAAATCGGTGAGCCAAGAAACGCCGGTCGAAGCTTCGGTTACTCGCGCCGTGGAGGCGGCCCTTGAAGTAGGAACGGCAGACGTATTCGTCGATGTTACAAGCGACCAGCCGCTGGTCCAGGCAGAGACGGCAACCGTTTCGAGACAGATCACTGGCGAGCAGCTTACGCGCACACCAACTTCGGTCCGCAGCTTCACGAACATCCTTAGCGCGGAAGCGGGCGTTTCGAGCGAGCTTTCACCGGTCGGCGTCAACGGTAACGGAAACGTTTCGCCATCGGTCAACGGCACCCGTACAACTTCGACGAGCCTGTTTTTCAACGGCATCGATGCGACGAACATCACCAGCAATGAAGGTTCGCTTACAGACAATATCTCGCCGGCTCCAGAAACTTTGCAGGAGGTAAAGCTGCAAACATCACTTTACGACGCATCGACCGGCCGAAGCGGCGGCGGCAATTTCCAGCTCGTGACCAAATCGGGCGGCAACCAGTTCAGCGGATCGGCATATTATTATTTGCAGAATAAGGCGTTCAACTCGAACGAGTTTTTCCTAGAGGAGAGCGGCAATGAAAAGCCGCGTGCGGACCGGACCGAGGCCGGATTCACCATCGGCGGGCCGATCATCAAAGACAGGTTCTTTTTCTTCGGAGGCTATCAGTTTACCGATGCGAACACGGGACTGGTACCGACCGCCCGGACGCGCACGGTTCTTCCGCTTGCGTTCAGCGTGCTGGGTGACGACCGTTCGAAAGCCGCAATCGCGGCGGCGTTCAATCAGTTCAGCGGCTGCGCGGCCGGCACGACTTGTCTGACCGCGACCGATATCAGCGACCACGCGTTCAGAATTCTAAACCTTCGCAATCCGGTAACAGGCGGCTTCTATCTGCCGACTGTCACGAATTTCCGCGCGTTAAACATAGTCGATCAAACTGGAACGGGCGCTTACCAATTCGGCCAGTTCGGCGTCGGGTCAGGCATTACGTCTCGAACGCTCCAACGCAACAATCCTCTGGTCGAGGTTATCAGTGTTGAGCCTTCCAAGTTCCGTCAGAATCAGTTCACAACCAGACTCGACGGCCAGTTAAGCGATAAGAATACGCTTTCGGGCACATTCTTTTTCTCTGATTTCCCAGGGCTCGATTCGTTCCCCGACCCGAACAGCCTTGCCTCGCCGACCAGCCTCGAACGCGACGACCGCAACCGCACGCTTTCGATTGGCGATACTCATATATTCACGCCCAATTGGGTAAATGAAATTCGTTTTGGATATTTCTATCTGAACAATACTCGTCGGCTAACGGAGGATTTTTCGACCGGTGATTTTACGAACTCTGCTGTCGGCGTAAGCAATCCGGCATCGACATTTGACCCGAGCGTCGCGACAACTCGGCTCGGACACTATATCGGCCGCAACAACATCGCGAACTTCTCTTTCGGCGGCCCGAATGATTCGTTCAACCGTCGCAAGCAGGTCACATACAGCATTGGCGACAACGTCAACTGGACATTCCGTAACCACACGATTAAGTTCGGCGGCGAGTACAAACGTCACCAGTTCGACACGAACCTGCCCGAAGAGCAGGCAACGGAGTTCGAGAAGTTCGATTCTTTCACCCAGTTCCTGACGGGCAACGCGACCGAGGCCGACACCCAATACGGCATTACCGACAAGAGCTTTCGATTCCAAGATCTTGGCTTTTACATCACTGACGATTGGAAAGTAAACAGAAAACTCAGCGTCAATCTTGGCCTGCGTTACGAACTGTTCATGTGGCCGACCGAGAAAAACGGCCGCATCGGTAACTTCGATCTCGAACCGTTCTTGCCGTGTTTTGCGGCGACGGGCGGCTCGACTGTTTTGTGTGATAACCCAACTCCGGGATTTCTGGTTCCGAGCAACGTCGGCCAGACCGGCGTCGGAATCGTCGATTCGGCAATTGCGGGTACGCAGGTCGCGAACAACAAGCACACCTTAAATGGTCAGGACCTGGATAATTTCGCCCCACGCGTCGGCGTTGCTTATTCGGTAAACGACCGCCTGGTGATACGCGGCGGCTACGGGCTATTTTACGACCGGCCGTCGGCGGCGTTCATCAATACGGTATTTTCGAACTATCCGTTCCTTCGCGAGGTCGAGATCACCGTACCCAATGGGAACGTGCCTATTACGTCCGCGTTCTCGGGCGTCCCGACGAATATAGGACTGAACCAGTGGCTTCCGTTCCGTATAGTTCGGTCATCGGGTGCGACCGGTTCTTACTCGATTCGCGATAACACGCCTGTATTTGTAGATTCGCGCGGCACGCCACAGGGGACGGGCTGTGTTCCTGCGACCGGCGTAAATTGTACGCGTGGAAATATAGCGGAAACGTTCGAGTTCCGTGCCATAGACCGCAATCTGAAAACCCCTTACGTACATCAATGGAACGTCGGAGCACAGTACGAGATCGTAAAGGACCTTCTTTTCGAAGCACGTTATATCGGAACTTCGGGTAGGAATCTTCTGGTCGCGACGGCGCTGAATCAGGGCTTTGACCTGAACGACCCGAACACGCCCGATCATATCTACGAAAGGTTCAACCAGGCCTACGTCGCGGCCGGTTCGCCGAACGGAGCGTTGAACTCTGGCTCAACCGCACGCGAACGCGGGACGGGGCGGGCGTTCGGTTTTCTTAACACGGTGACCGGCTTGACCGACCTGAATCTGTCTAGCGCCAACGGTACCTACATCAACTTCGAGGCCCGTGTTCCGGTCCTTGGATTCAACGTGCCGGAAGCATTGCTGCTGCAGTCAAAGGGCTATTCGAACTACCACGGCGGACAGTTCAGCCTGACCAAACGTATTTCCAACGGCCTGCAGTTCAACGTCGCCTACACGTTCTCGAAATCGATCGATGTTATGTCATCCGATCCCGGCAGCACGGCGGGCGGCGGCAAGCCGGATGTTCCGAATACGGGCTTTATCGCGCAGGGCGACGCGCGTAACCTTGAAAACAACCGTGCGGTTTCCGATTTCGATCGCACTCATAGATTCAGCACGAACTTCGTCTGGGACATCCCAACTGGCGGTTATAACAACGCGTTCGTAAAAGGATGGTCGGTGTCCGGATTCTTCCAGGCACAGTCGGGAACGCCGTTCACCGTATTTGCGTCGGAACCTGAGATTGCCAACGTCTCGCAGTTGACCAGCGTTACGCGTGGTGCGGGCGGCATTTATCGTCCCGGATTCGGCCGACCTAACATTATCTGCACCGCCGAAGACGCCGTGTCGAACGCCGGTACCAACAACCTTGCCGTTATCAACGCCGGCTGCTTTACGTCGGCCCTTGGTGGATTCGGCAATCTCGGCCGCAACACCTTCCGCGGACCGATGCAGAAGAGGTTCGACGTCAGTTTTGCGAAGAGCACGAAAATCAACGAACGCATGAGCTTTGAGCTTGGGTTCGATCTGTTCAATGTGTTCGACACGGTGAATTTTGCAAATCCGAACAGTGACCTGCAGGATTCAGTTGATTTCGGTGTGATAACGAACTCCATCGGCGGCCCGCGTGTCGGACAGTTCCGAGCAAAGTTCAGGTTCTGAGACTGATACAGTTTTCGAACCGGGGAAGGAAGAAAGCCGCTTGGACAATTAATTTGTCGGGCGGCTTTTTATTTGATTACGCTTTCGGCTTACGGCTACTTGACCCCGGTAGTTTTCGATTCGCGCGGGTCGTATGGCGTCGCCTGGTATTTCTTAATGGCCTCCTGGGCATTGTCGTAGTTGTCGCCGAGGTCGGACGCGCGTTTGTAGGCGGAGACGGCGCGGCTGCGGTCG
Organism: uncultured Acidobacteriota bacterium; assembly: GCA_902826385.1. Taxonomy (GTDB): domain Bacteria; phylum Acidobacteriota; class Blastocatellia; order Pyrinomonadales; family Pyrinomonadaceae; genus OLB17. Next base: position 15,217 of record CADEEU010000016.1, read on the forward strand.
CCTTTTGCGTCGTAGGCGTTGCCCATCTTGATTTCAGCCCAGACGCGTAACCAAGCCGGGTTGAGGTCGCCGCTCACGGTCGCTTTAAAGTTATCGATCGCAAGATCGTAATTTCGCTGTTCGAGAAACAGCAGGCCGAGATGATAGTAGATCCAGGAATTCGACCGGTCGAGCTTTAACGCCGCCTCGAACTGGGCCTGGGCCTCTACGTAGTTGCCCTCCTTAAACTGTTCGATGCCGCGGCGGGCGATCGACGACACTCGCAGGTCGGGCGAGATGCGCAGCAGCTTGTATGACGGATCGATTACGACCGACAGCGGTTTGCCCTGCGATTCGATACTGAAATCGGCGGTCGCTTCATCTACCTGAACGGTTACGGTCTTAAGGCCGCCATCGCCCTCTGAGCGAAGTTGTATATCGACCGGAAGCCGCAGATTGTCATAATTTTGCTTGATCGTCCCGCGGGCGACGAACTTGCCGCCTTTAGTCCTGATGATCAGGTAATCGGAAGAAAATTCAGGCACGCCCGTACCCTCGACCCAGCGGGCGAAAAAGTAACGCATATTGTCGCCGGCGACCCTGGTCGTGAGTTTTTCAAAATCTTCGATCGAGGCGTTCTTGCCGCGGTATTCCTGCAGGAATGTCCGCAGAAGCTGGTCGAATTTCTGGGCGCCGAGCGTGTCGCGCAAAAGTTTGTACACGAAAGCTCCCTTCGCGTACATGATGTACTGATACGCCGTCGATTGGTCGTCAAGATTTGCCGGAGCACGCAAAAGCGATGCGGTCTGTTCGAACGTGAGCGATTTTTCCAACAGCTCTCGCCGCAAACCTTCAGCCTGCGGAGCGTTCAGCATGTTTTCACGCAGCGAGAATGCGCTGTACTCGGCCAGCCCCTGCGAAAGCCATGCGTCGTCGAACGATTTCAATCCGACGGTCTGGCCCCACCATTGATAAGCCGCTTCACGCTGAAGGCGTTCCTCGGTGATCGGCCGCTCCTGCTCGAATTGCCGATTCGACATGAACAGCATGCCGAGCGACGAATAAAACTCGAGACTTTCGTCGTCGATCTGGGTGACGATCAGCCGCTTGCCCATGTCGGGCTGGCCGAACTTCTGCGTATAAAACCCGAGGGCTTTCCCGAGCGTTTCGCCATACTCGGCGATCAGGTTGTCGTTGCCCGGACGCGTGTAGAACTGAATTTCGTAATCGTTTATGCGGAGCGATTTATTGACGAACTTGCCGTACGCGAAATTGCCAATGAGACCCGGTTTGGACTGCGTGAACCGATACTTTCCGCCCGCGTTCGCAATCGGCGAATCGCTGAAACCGACCACCTGGACACCGCCCGGTGCGCTGATCGTAATGTCGGCCGTTGCCAGATCGGCAGCGTAATCATGAAACGGGAACCAGCGCGCGGCGTACATCAGATAACCCTGATCGTCGCCGATGTAGGCCAGCCGCTTGGTGAGCAGCGGACCGCCGCTGGGCGTATTCAAAATGCCGCTGTATTTGAATCGAAGCCTGATCGGCGTGCCTTTTGTTACGGTATCGCCCAAATCGATTCGTACGCTCGGGCCAAGGTCGGAGACGCCAACCTGGTCCTGAACAAACGTGATGCCGCCGGCGGGAACGGCAGTCGCGGCCGGTTTTGCCTTTGATGTCGGCGGGCCCGAAGGCGTCGTTACGCCGACGCGGGTGATCGAATCCACTTTGAGCGATCCGTTCAGCTCGAACGAGATCGACCTCGTGTCCTCAAGCGGCGTAAAGGTCACGTCGGTGGTCGCCGTAAGCTTGTTTTCCGTCGGCTGAAGCTGGGCGTCGATCTGATAATTTGTAACGTCAAACGGCGTGCGTTGAATCTGCTGCGAAAAGGCGGAAGCAGAAAATGCCAACGTCATGAACGCAAGCCCAAGAATCTGTCGCTGAAAGTGTCTCATTTATTATGCGAAAACCCGTACCTTATAATTATGCTCCTTTATGATGTTCGCGCCTAGCGAATCGTTTGCTATCGCCAAGCCGGAAACAGGATACCGCCGCCGGGGATATGCGAATTCCGCGATTTTTGCGCCGCGCCGCGTGTGATGGCGCAAGCGGCGCAAGGCGGCGCAAGAATGGGCTTTTTCCCGATTTTTGTTCCGTTCCGCGCGTGATGGAACAAGCGGAACAGAGTGGAACAAAAATGGGCGTTTTTTGGCCTTGTTCGCTGTAACACAACCTATTATAACAATTACGGCCTGGCAAACAGACTTATTGTGACACCATCATCGACAGCATTTGCCGACACTGACCTGGACACTCTCGAGTTTCAAAGATCACAGGAAAGCAGGCGTCTTCCTGACGAACAACTTTATCAGGTTGTTGCGTGTGTAGTCAACGGTTTTATGGACGGGATGGCAAGTACCTTGAATTCAGATAATAAGTGCAACTTTGATTTAAAACGGGCAGGATTAAATTTATGGTTTCCCGATCCTGTAGCGTTGGCTAAAGGGCGTCAATTTCGTTACAAACCGTCACAATGTGATCTAAGCCATACAGTAAAGCAGCTTCATCAATATTCATCCATTGAAAGAGCTGAAGAATCAAATTGTAGTGCTGTCGGGCGTAGGTTGTGCCTATGACAGATTGTCCCACTAAGAAGCATGTTGGTTCATGATGGGCAATGCGATTACGGAGATTGTTGATTTGCCCTAGTTGATTGAACACGTACGTGTGATTGTACTGTATGGCGGGTGTGCTGGTCGGCTTGGCTGGAAAAACTTGGAGGAGCGATTGTCCGGCTGCAAAAAATTGAGGCTGTGCGAAAAGGTATCGCCAGAACCCAAAATCCATTTCAGCAAGAAGTTTGGGGTGCGTGTAGGTGCTTAGTCTTTGCAGGCACGTATTGATAACCTTCTTTGTAATCCTTGTCGGATTGGCATCAAAGATCCCGCCGGGCTGTACGCTGTCCCGAATCCAGTGATTCCCAAAGACGGCAGTATAGTGTCGGTCGATTTTATTTCGGAGAGCTATTTCAAAGCAGCTAATTACAGTAAAGAGTTCTTGGCATAGCGACAAATTTTTACGGTACAATGTCATCGCTTTCCGTGAATCGTTCGCGGAAGCAACCAAATATCGGGCTATCCGCGTGCCCGACATCACGTCTTCAAAGGCGGAATGCTTCATCTATTATGATACTTACTGCTACGGTAATTTTTGCTTGACATCAAGCGGAAGTTGCCAAATAATATTATTTACAAGCACTACACGTGTTTGCAATTATTCCCGGCAGCCCCTGAATTTATTCAAGCTGTCGGGTTCTGATTTTTAAAAAACGGACCGCTTCGCTCGTTCTTGCAAGTCAATACTTTCAGCCTCCAAATTGATTTATTCAAGCCACCTTCATCGCAGGTTGTCACAGATGTCTGTGAACGCTTCGCATGTTATAGACCAGCACACGACTGCCCGGTTTTATCGAACATAGATCGGGTTCGAGATTATCCACGGCATTTTATCGAACGGCGGGCCGAGTTGGTCGAGATAGACTTCGACGCGGTAAACGCCGGGTTGATCAAACTCATAATTTGCAGAAACAATACCTGGCTTGCCAAGATATGTTGAATCAGAATTCGTCGTTGATCCGGCGTAGGATTCTCCGTTACGTAAAATTACTGTTCGTGCTGCCAGCGGCACGCTTACAGACAGCTTAACGCCGCCTGCACTTGCTATCTCACCGCCAGACGAGCTGCTACCCCCGACGTTGTCGTCGGCGGCGCCTGGTGCGTCGAACCGAAATCCAGTCGTGTCACCAAGCACATCAAAACCGATGAACGATCGGCCTGCTTTCAATGCTTCGAGCAGTGTTTCACGAGTTAAGGGTTTGTCTTTCTCGATCAACACATGCTGACGGGCAAGCCGGAAAATAGTGGCGTACTCGTCGAGCTTGATGTCCAATCCCTTATTTCCAGCGTCGTCACCCAAAAGATGAAAACCGATATTCGAATGGGCGTCGGTTCCGGCGAAGAGACTGACCTGTCGTTTTGCGGCGATCTCGTCGAATTTCTTTAGATTTTCATCGGGCCGTTTGAAGTAGGAGGCCAGCATTAGTTCGGGATAAGCCGGATAGGACCAGATGCCGTCGAAGATGGCCGTGAAGGGGTTCATCTTTTTAGCGTTGGTGTGGAGGCTGAATACCTCGATGCCGTCGAATTGCGATTCCCAGGAATTGAATTTTTCCGGGTAAGTGACAAGAGCAAGGCGGTTCTCGGCGTGGAGCTTTTCGATGACGGCGGTCGGCGGCAATTTTCTTAAACCGGCAGCATCGCCGCTGCCTGGGATCATCAGGAATCGATCACCGTCGGCGGTATCGATCTCGTTTCCGCCGATGAAAAGCGTTTTTCCGTAAACGCCATTCAGGGTCAGGGCCGCGGTGTCGACCGTGTCGGACCAGTGCTCGGTCATTATTACGAAATCGAGATCGTTCGCATTCGCCGCAGCGATCAACTCTTCAAAGCTGCCGGTGCTGTGCCCGCCCAAGTTTGTGTGGGCGTGGATAATGCCTTTGTATTCTTTATATTGCGGATTCTCGGCGACGGTGCGGTTTGCGTTTAGCTGTTCGATCTTTGCCGCCAATTGGCCGATCTTGTATCGCCGATAAATAAACGGAGCCTGCACCGCTATCAGGACGGCGAGCAGAATTAGCAGTATCCTTTTGATCAGCTTTTTCATCCAAGTTTGTGGTTCGGGATTCTCGCGACGGCTTGTTTTCCTCCAGCCCGATGGGCACCTGCTATGGCGTGAATTCCCGAACCTCTATCGCCCACTCGCGTGGGCTTGGTTCATTTTTCGCGACCTTGACCCCAGGTTCCGCTTTGGCTCCACCTGGGGCTACATTCTATCGCTGCTCCGCCGCTTAAGACGGGACCATATCATCCTGAAAACTAACATTTTGCGATGCGGGCCAGAAATTATACCGTCGTCGCCGAGGGCGAAGCTTCACACCATTCTTTTGTCACTTTGTGGCGGTATTCGAACATCTTTTCAAGCCGCGGCGTCACGGCCATTGGTGCGGCGAGCGGGCCGAAGATCGGTATCGGCATTTCGTACTCGACCTCGTCACGTAATATCGCTCCGTCCGGGTGTGGTTGGATGATGTGTTTGTGACGCCAGGTGCGAAACGGACCTGAGAGCTGAATATCCTCGAACATTCGGGGCGGATCGTAGGCGGTGTGCTCGGCCACCCACCGACTGGTAAAGATTCCGAGGATCTTTTGCTCGATGATCGCCTGTGATCCGACCTTGGAAATATCGGCTTTTTGAACCACCTTCACATTCTCCCATGGCGGTATCAGCCGGTCGATGGCGTCCGGCAATTGGTGAAACGCAAAAACGCGCTCGGGCGTCGCCTTGATCACGCTTTCTTTAACAAATCTCACTCAGCCTACGATAACATAGGGCCGAGGATGAATGGACCGATCTGCTTCACCGTCGCAGGCTTTGCGTTTAAGCTCTTGGAAATCTCACGCAAAGCTCGCGGAGATCGCAAAGGAAGATAAGAAGGTGAATCCTAACGAATCAAGTTAATCCGCAAACAACTTTTTGAGTCTAATGAACTAAACTGGTTTAATAACAAGAATTTTTCCAGCTCAGGCATGTTCCAATTCGAAATGGAATTTTTGCGAACTCTAAACTCTAAAACATGACGGAAACAAAAGGCGATCTCGGGGCGCTCTATAACGAACAGGTGTCAAAGGCAAAGATCTGGCAGGTCATCGGTGCGTCGTCGCTGGGTACGGTGATCGAATGGTACGACTTTTATATTTTCGGCAGCCTCGCGCCGATTATCGCACCGCTTTTTTATCCGCCGGGTAACGACACCTTTGCTTACATCGCATATCTTGCAACGTTTGCGGTCGGGTTTGTGGTCAGGCCGTTCGGGGCTCTATTTTTCGGGCGGATCGGCGACCGTGTCGGGCGAAAGTATGCGTTTTTGGTGACGCTGCTAATAATGGGCGGCGCTACGGCGATCATCGGATTTTTGCCGACGTTCGAGACCATCGGTTACGCGGCCCCGATCATTCTGCTGCTGGTCCGCGTTCTGCAGGGTTTAGCGCTCGGCGGCGAGTACGGCGGGGCGGCCGTTTACGTGGCCGAACACGTGCCGGACAACCGTCGCGGATTTTACACGTCGTTTATTCAGATCACCGCGACGCTCGGGCTTTTCATGTCGCTGGCGGTGATCCTGATCGTCCAGAATCTGATGTCGGCAGACCAGTTCGCGGGCAAGGCCGAAGGTTTGAGCGGCTGGCGGATTCCGTTTTTGGTTTCGATATTGCTGGTCGTTATCTCGCTATATATACGCTTGAGGATGGAAGAATCGCCGATCTTCCAGCATGTGAAATCGACCGGCATGACCTCGGCCAATCCGCTGGTTGAGGCCTTTACGAAATGGCCGAATCTTAAACGCGTATTGATCTCTTTGTTCGGCGCGACCGCCGGGCAGGGCGTTGTCTGGTACGCGGGGCAGTTTTTCGCGTTGTTCTATCTGCAGACGATCCTGAATGTAAATCAAACCTCGGCTATTTATATCGTCGCGATCGCCTTGCTGATG
>CADEEU010000017.1 GCA_902826385.1 uncultured Acidobacteriota bacterium
GGATTCGTCCCTTCAAAAGACGGGGCGACCTCTGCCGCGATCAGCCTGCAGATGAGGTCGGGCTTGGTGCTGATTCTCGAATTGGTTCCGGTGAATGATCAGAAAAGGAACGCGCACCGCTGCGTTATTACATACGACAGGGATGCTGTTGTGTCAGCCCGAAAAGTTGCGGGCCTTGCATTTAATCTTGGAGGTGAGTCTGTCAACACTTCACCGATCAACTCGCGAGCCGTATCGAAACTTGTTGGCTCGGTACTGCAGCCTGTAGAAATGGTCCCGAGCGATTCGGATACAGCTAAGCCTGAATACAACCAACTCCTCAATACCGTGTACACGGAGGTACCGACCACAAAGCGAAACGTGTCAAAACGGGTGATGACCGATGCCGAAATTTCGAAGTCTTCTAACAGGCGACTCGCGGATGTGCTCAGAGATCCAAAGAAACATCTCGGAGTTTGGACACCATCGCTCCACGGACTGGAACTATCGGTTTCACGGACCACAGATCTTGACGCTGAGAACCGGCTCGTCGTTGTTGCTATTCGAAATTCTACCGCTTCAAATCTCAGACTCTTAAACGGGTCTCCAGAACTTCAGATACAGACACTCGATAAGGATGGAAACAGCCTCCTGACTTCAAAAGTCGATATTCGATATCTGGAAACCACGGCGCTGGAGGGTCTCGTTCTTCCCGGTTATACCAGCTTTTACGCATTGGTCTATAGATCCCCAACTCTCGGAACCAATCAAAAGGTTCGTGTTGTCGTCGCTCACAAAGACGCGGCGGATGCTCCAATCTCAGCCGCTCTAAATGGATCAAAATAGGAGGACTTCGATGCAAACCAATATAAATACCAGTGTCGATATTCCAACCGCACTACCCGACATCGAAGCCGAGGAGGATCGAGAGAAGTTACTGCTTGAGAACCAGAAGGACACGTCGGACGATGAGATCTACGCGGATGATCTAGCTGCAGAAGACACTCCCAGACCGCGAGGCTCTCGCACCGGCAAGATCCTGAAAGGCATCGCTTCTTTCAGTGTCTTTCTCCTTTTTATGGGAGCGGCCATTACGTGGTTCTTCGGAATGGGATGGTTCGCGACCGCCAAACCACAACCGCTGAACCGGACCGGCCAGAAGGACGCCACTTCCGCACCGATGACGGAAGACGAAAAACTTAAGGCCGCTCTCACTATGGTCGCTTCTAAAGAACCCCAAGTCACTGGAGACTCTGTTGCCGATCCGTCGGGTGACATCGAGACAGCTGTTAAACCTGAAGCGATCTCCGGTCACCCCGATGACATGCTAACGGCGGCAAATTCGCGGGCCGCAGCAGAGCCACCGATCACGAATGTCGGTACTGGTTTCTCATCGCAGGGGACAACAAAGAGGCAGGACGGAGGTCTAAATGCCAAATCGACGGAGGCTTCCTCGCTAACTGATCGTTCCCTAGTTCCTCAGTCAACCACCTCAATCGAGCCTTTGGGCCGATCGCTTTTCTTCGGGATCGCCAGAACGAAGACTGATGCGATCGCTTCTCCAGACACCAAGCCAAAGGATTCGGAAGCTGATCCCGGACTGCAGAGAGCTGTAGGACAAATACCCTTCGGCACTTTGCTGCCTGTCCGCCTGGTAGGTGCGATCTACACACTCAGGAACTCCGGCGGTGTCGTTCGCATGGAACTAACGCAGCCAATTGAGGGCAAGGGATACTCATATCCCGCTGGTACAACGCTCGTCGGCAACGTAAGAGGCGGCGAGTCCATTAGAGCCTTCGTAACTATAGTCGGCCTTATCGATCCAGTGTCCGGGGAGCTAGTGAAATTCACTGGAGAACTCATGGGAACCGACGGCGCGTCCGGGATCAACGGAGAAAGAAAAAGAATCACGGGCAAGTGGGCTCGCTTCTTTCGTGGATTGAAGGATACTGCCGGATCGATATTGGGTTCGGTCGGTTCATTACGGTCCGGTGGGACTGTAATTCTCTCCGAACCGCTTCGCCGCGGCTCAGAAAGGATGTCTGAAGATACCAGTCAGTCCATATTTGGTAACGAACGGGAAGACACCTTCCTTGAAGTTACAGCGGGAACCAGCGGGTACGTTCTGGTTACGCAACTGCCGGAAGCAACGACCGCAACCACGACTACTACCGCAACGACCACAGCTATTAAAACGGGTGCGGAGAAAGAATGATTCCCTTTGATCAAGGTCGGTCTCAGATAAATCCTCGTGACCTTGTATCGCAAGGGCACGAAGCCGATCTCTTCCATTTGATGGCTCGCAATGGCTATGTACCGGACGAGCAAGTGTTCGAGGACTTTTGTGAAAGCCTCAAATCCGGACGTGCCTGGCTGATCTCCGGAACGAGAGGGAGCGGAAAGACCGCGTTCCCGGAGGCACTGGCAGCCGCATGCAATCTGACAATGTGCGTCGTGGCGGGCCGCGATGGGCTGAAGCAGGAAGAGATCCTTTACGACTGGGATTCCGAGGAACAGGAGGTCTGGATGCGGGAACACTTGGCGCTAGCAAAACAGTTACCGCTCGAAGAGCAAGGTCAGTTCATGGACAACGCCCGCCGATCCAAATGGCAGCGTCGATTTCTGATTCTTGGTGAGGTCGGAATCGCATACGACCTTGCTGCAAGTGCGGCGGTATCTTCACCACACAAGCCGCCGCCAGTGTTGATCCTCGATGAAAGCGATAAGTTCGGACCAAGCGTTGAGGATTCGCTCCTTATGCCTCTCGAACGCGGTTTGATCTACATCCCGAGATATGAAGGTGGAACTATCGGAATCTCGGATTGGCGGTTCCGGCCGATCGTCATCACAACTTCGAACGATCTTCGTCATAAACTGAGTTCGCCGTTTATTTCGAGACACGTTTTCAGTCGTTTCGCTAGCCCCTCATTAGTAAAGGAGCTTGAGATCTTATCGACAAGAAACCACCGAGCGACCTCGGTCCACTTAGCTTTGGCAACGAAGCTGATCGACGCTGTCCGAGGTATCGCCGGGATAGAAGATCATCCGAGCGTTCGTGAGTCGATCGATATAGTGGCGGCGTTTGAACGCGACTCGGTCGGATCGCTAAATGCGAAAAGCATTGTTCGGTACTTCTGCTATTTCGTAAAGGCCGGTGCATCGCGAGAATTGCTCAATCTCCAGCTCGACTATCTTCTCGCGATGACCGAAGCGTTCCACCCCGACATAGATTCCTGGCTTGCGACAAGAGATCCCGATTGGAAGCTCAGATGGCCGCAGCTTTCCGGTTTTTAACGATGAAAGAAACGAGCACAACATTAGATCTCTTTTCGAAGATCAAACGTAGAATCCCCGTTGTAAAGTCGATCGACCTTTCACAACATGCAGGCGTTTTAGTGGTTTTATGCTTCGTAGGCGTGTATGGATTCCTACGAATCTTATCGCCCCAGAACAACGCTGCTCAGTTAAGTTTTGTTGAGGCCCCGGCGAACGAAGCTAGCGAGAAGAAGCCAGACTCCTCACAACAACTCAAAGATCCCTTTTCCGGAGCGGAGCACGATCACGCCCAAAGACTTCGAGAGACCTCAGCATTGGGAATGGCGATCTCATTGTCGGTGATGTCCTTAAATTCTAGGACCTCAGCGCTTCCTCAGAATGTGGCCGGCATTAGTGAACATTTAACTACGTCAAAACTGTGGCCGCCTGGGGTCGAAACCCGCAACGGGGTCATTGCATCCGAGCAAAGCATATTTCATATTGCATACCGACGTGAACCTTTCTCGTTCGAGGTTCTCGCCATTCCGCGAACGGATCACGGATCGCAAATACTTTTCAGGTTTCCGCTTCCGCAAAGCGAACCGAATTCGATTCTGTATTTTGAAGCGGTTCGCGATCAACCGATACCGTCTGCTTTGTTAACCACCGAGCAGCTTAGTGCGGCCGGTTGGAAGATCCGGCACTGGCGAGGTGACGTTCTGACGCTGAATGTGGCCACCCTTGAAACGCTTCGGGAACAAAGTTCATTGCTGGGCGGTCGCTAGTTTATAAGACTATGTTTTCCCGTGAATGGATCGAGAAATTTGATGCTTCCTATGGAATCCCAAGGAAAGCGAATGAGCAGTACCTGCCATCTTATCAGGCATTTTGGCAGTGGTCCGCTGATATTGGCACGACTCTCTTCTTTGTTCTGTTGGGAATCGTCGGAGCTCTGTTGTGCTTGTATGCGGGGATTCTTTTGAACGTTTACGGACTGATCACGCTGGTCTTTTGGGCGATGGCTTTGATATGTGTCGCGGGATCACTTGTCGATGCTTACTCGTTAATGTGGGCCTATCGAATTCGAAGAATGAGCACAGCCCACGGGTCGGCTAGGTGGGCGAAGGCGTCGGACTTGATCCGCTGTGGTCTGATGAACCGAATCAAAGGTCTACCGTTACCCACGAATGCGCTTCCTATTGCAAAGGCGTTTCGCGGCCGCGATGTGTTTCTTCCAACGAGTCAGTGGCTTCGGCATTTCGCGATGTTCGGCCCGACCGGTTCAGGCAAATCAAAGACGTTCTTCATGTCGATGATAAGGGCGATCCTGAACAAGTCGTCTTGCCTTGTCTACGATCCGAAAGGTGAACTCTTTGCTCAGACCGCCGGCTCTGCCAAAACCATCTATCGTTTAGACCTCAATGATCCGACAAAAAGTGATCGGTGGAACTTCATTCCTAAATGCAGAAATGATCCGGCTTTCGCATGTCAGCTTGCAGGGATGATGCTTGGGATCGAGAACCGCCGTAGAACGAATGCCGACCCGTTCTGGGGCGATGCCGAGCAGATAGCTTTGACTGCAATTTTACTTCACATCTCGGAGGTCTATGGGAAGAAAGCAATTCCCGCATTCGCTGCGGATTTCCTCCTCTTTCTGAGCGGCGAGGGCGACGAGGCCTTTAACGATGCGATGACGAATTCGCCTAGCCTCTATGCAAAACAAGCGTACATGGCTTTTCGGCAGGCTCCAGTGCAGACCCGTGGATCAATTTTGATAGGTCTTTACAATAAACTGCGCCCGTTCACCCTCGCACCGGCACGTATGGTAACGGTCCCGCAGACCAAAGATGAAGAGGTTTCCGGTTGCCGCTCGATAAACTTCGCAGATCTTCGCCGACCCGGTACGGCGATCTATCTCGTAGTCTCGGAGGGCGCCGCAGATGTGTATAAGGAGTTTATTGCCACATTTATCGGACAGGCAGTTATGGAGATGAGGCTCGATGGCGTAAATGAGCCTGAGCACCCGTGCTTCGTTTTGATCGACGAAGCTTATCAATTGAATGTTTCTGAAGTTAAGAGGATATCGGGTATCGGCCGGGGCCGTGGTGTAGGACTTGGACTCGGGTATCAAGACCTGCCTCAAATGTACGACCAATACGGACGTGAACCGGCAAACGCAATTCTTGGAACTATCATGACCAAGATCTTCCTTCCCGGACTGGATGACGTTACGGCTGAGTACGCCTCAAAACAGCTTGGAGACACAACGATCTTCTCAAAAACATTTCAGGACTTTCCCGGAAAGAAGCAGGACAATACGAGGTATGCCGAACAAAAGCGTGCCCTCATGCAGCCGAACGAGATAAGACAAACGGCGGCTCATTCCGAAGTCTTAATTATCAGCGACACAGCTCCGCCAATTCGAGCAGCCTATCCACCTTTTGCGGTTTCTAAGAACATCTTTCGAGCCTCAACTAAAGGCACCCCAAAGGAAGTTCATTTAGGCGATGTCGATCCTCAGTTCCTGCTAAGCGCTCAAGCAGAGCTGGGTCTTACTGCCGAGCATGATGAAGTCGCATTAAAAGAAATCATTTCCACTGGGGTCGATCGAATCTGTACAACCGAACGACTGCGTGAACTGGTTGGCACGAGCCGCCAAAAGTCAGCATACGATCTGTTCGAAGATACGACAGAGGTACAACCGGAAGAAGGCGATCCGGTTGGCAACGCTCTCAACGATCTTCCAAATGACGTGCGATCAATCGCTGTGCAAAGCAATAGAAATTATTTTGGTATCGAACACGCCTCAATCTGAAATAGATGTTAAATAGGCTGAAGATCTCGCTCATATTGGCTCCGCTCGCCCTGACGATGTTGGTTGGAGTCTATATCTATACCCTCTGGGCGACGGAAAGAGAACGTAGCGCCGAAGTACCCTTTGACTCGACCGGAGCGATGAATAGGGATCTCCTCAAGTTTCATCAAAAGCGCGGCTCATTCCCGCAAAAGCTCAAAGATCTGGAAGGTGTGGTCTGGGAAACGAAGGACCGAAATTATGTGGCCGATGGCCATTCGCTAATCCATCGAAATTATTTCTACGTGTACGGTCGGGTAAATCATCATCAGTTTACTCTTTGGGCGATACCCATCGGCAAAGAACGCGAAGAAGCACCTACGTTCTTCTTCGTTGGGTACCCCGGATCAAACCGAACCTGGAAAGGTCCGGCCGTCGCATTAACTGATATTGATAAGGTGTCGGTAACGCCCACGACGATTAAGCTGAATATATTGGGTCTGGTAGAGCAACCTAATCCCCCGATCCCAAGTGATAAAAAGATCAGCCCATTTGAGCCTCGGTTCACCGATTAAATCTCTCTACGGTCGTCTACCTTGCATGGCTTGGGAAAGAATCGCGGCCCCCGTGGTCGTGGCTTTTCAACTCGTTCGGAACTACCGCGCTTGTGAGAGTGGGCGATGTGAGCATCGCTCGATGATCTCGTTCAGAAACAATTTCGCTCAGCTCTCGAGAGACCAATTGCAAAGTTTCGGTTTCGGTTGAATGAACATTTCCATTGCCCAAGTATTCCTTCAGAACTTGGGTGGTTCGATCCATGGTTAGCTCTGAGTTGGCGTTTGAAAGCGCCAATGTTAGTAGCTCTTCCTTCATAGCGGTCTTTAGTTTTTCTACCTGAGGATCAGCTTGTGCACGGTCAGGCTGGTCGTAGCCCTGTATCTTCGAATCCATTGGGATTACTTTACTCGTACTTTCCAACTGCTCCTTTTGACTTGTGGCCAGTTGATAAACATAATCTCTTTCGGCCGGAGGTAACTGTCGGTACAGTTCGCGATGATCAAAACTGTTCTTGTATCGAAGTTCCTCGTTCGGCGTCTTGAGACTCTGCAAAAAGTGCTTTGTCGCTGACAAAGACTCGTCTAGGTAGTTTCTTCCCATTCGAGATTCTAGGCTATCGACCAACCGTTTAGCTTCCGGTCCGGGCGTTATTTCTCCCTTTAAAAGAGCTTCAGTCTTTGCGTTTCTAGACACCCCATCGCCAGCGTAGTTGAGTTTTGCGACGATCATCTCCGACGTGTAGTGTCGGGGCGATTGTTCAGTAAACAACATTTGCAGCTCCTTTGAGCTGAGCGCGGGCAGACTTTTCGAATCTTGACCCTGGCCAACTTGTTTGCCGTGCAGACCAGCAGAGGCGTTCTCAATTCGGATTCTCGATGATGCGTCGATCACTTCTTCACGAGACTGGCAACGATCCAACATTTGCGCGTAGTCTCGATACCGCTCGTTGAAATGCCGAAGTCGGGTTTCCGGCTGTTTGAGTTGGTGCTCAAGATATGCCGAGGCGAAGCGAAGATCTTCGAGAGATAATGCCATTGTTTCCGTTCCCCTCTGGACCGCTTTTTCGACTCTCGCTTTGAAAAGCTTCAAGGTAATGGACGGCTTGATCCCGTTCTCCAGAGCATCATCGAGGGCTGGCAGTCTAACTTGAGCCCAATGCTGAAACTCCTCCGCGGACATTTCGGACGCAAGTAGATTGAGAGGCGCACCTTGAAGTTCGACCCGATCAAATCCAAGGGTTGAATGGACATATTCGCGATCTCGTTCTGATGCGAGATCGCCCATATGATCCGCGATATCTTCGAAAGCTTCACTAATTGAGTGAGCATTAGCCTGGGTCAAAGATTCCTCAAACCCCTCGTACTGGACAGAACGATCGCTTGGTTCCAGCCGGTTCATCTCTTCGGCAACTTTGGCTATCTCTTCCAATGTCCTTTCAAATCGCTCGACGGTTGATTCCGGTCTGAGTTGTTCTTGGGACTCTTTCAAAAACTGTTGCTTGCCATCCAGCGCATCATAGATCCAACGAAATACCCTTGCCTCCGTCTCTCGATCGGCGCCGCTACCGGCAATGGCTTTGCCGTATTCTAGAAGTTGCGGAACGACTTCGCGAGATCTTTCTGAGCCAATTGAAGATTCAAGGCGCCTAACGCCATATTCTTGAGTTGCAACTTGCAGCGGAGATTTTAAATCCTGAATGTCTTTCGGGATTATCAGAATCCCGTCTTTGACCGTTCCGCCACGTTCGTACAAATCCCTGAGAAATTGAGTTTGGCCGTTTAGGTACGAAGCGTGCTCACTTTGATTACGGCCATTGGTGTCGTCGAGTTTGGAGAGAAGAAGATCAGATTTACTGAATGAAAGCATCTCATTTACCGCCCTCTCGGTTCGTGGATTGGATGGGCGGAGGTTTGATTTTTGAGCAGCCGAGCGATCGGATGTACGATCTAATTCTTTGGCATCAATTGCCTTCCCGACTTTTTCGATTGCAAGCTTAACCACGTCTGCATGACACATCTGACCGGCACGACAAAAGCACGTGATTGCAATAGGTTGAACAGTTCGGAACGCTTCGCCATGCCTGTCCTTGCCGTCCCTGAATCGTAACTCGTTGTGCTTGTCTGTGTTCCGAAGTCGTTCGGAATAGGCAAGTAGGGCGGCTTCGCCCGATCGCCCGCGTGGTGCTATTTCGTTCCGATTGGGCGAAAAAAGCCCCAGTTCTGGAGTGTTTATGTTCCCGAGGTCAAGCCTCCTCCTTGGTTCTGATGGTCCGCTCTCGTTTAAGCGAGCAACCACCCTATTGCTCAAATCGTATTCCATAATTTGCCCGTCTCTCGTCTCGATCAGCTATCTTACTGAACTTACTAAAGGGCAAATTTCGTGCCTCCGGTTTATGTTTTGCGGTACTCTCTTACCGATTCCAAGAAGTACTTTTTACCTTTCGAATCCGCTTCCAACCTCGCGGCTATTAGATCTCTCTCGCACGTCAGACCGCGAGCTCTCTTTCGGTGTTGGGGAGGCGCGGTCGGCAACGGTTTGTACTTCTAGTTCGGGAGTGAAGACTCTACTCAGAACCTCGTCGAAAGTTTCGGAGTGGGCTGTGGCTGAGTTTTCTAGGATCCAGCTTAGCTTTCGCGATTCTTTACTACTGGAAGTGCTCTTGATTCGTTTCTCGATCTCGGCAACTTCCCTCTCGGTAAAAAGTGGTTGGAAATTGGAATTAGCAATACCCCAAAGAACGGGTTGCGTGATCTCTGCCGCTTCAACAGCCGCGACTACGGAAAGACTCTCGGCAGCAGCGACATCAGCTTTAAGGCCCGCTTCATGTTCTTTCACGCGACCCTCGATTTCCCTCCGCAAACCTCTGTGGTCCTTGCTCTCCAGCAGCAGATTCAATGCGTGATCCAAGACGGAAGTTCTTCGAGGAAGGTCCACATCGTTAAGGCTCAGGTAATCGGTCGATCCGTTCTTTTTGTCCTCCATCGCAAATTTATGAAATCGCTTCGATTTGCGAAAGTAGGCAAGGTCGTCTTTTGCTTTGTTCAAGCCGATATTACAAAGTACTTCCCTGGCCGTTGCGCGACCGGCAACTAAATGAGTTTCACTGTTGCCAGTAAAGGTGCCGACTTGGCTTCTCGGAGCTGCAAAGATCGAAACCTTTTGAAGGTCCCACACTGCCCCATATTCTGGAGTCAATTTAAGTTTTCTAGCCAGTGCTTCAAATTCGATCAGATTATCCGCAGAAAATTTCGGATTCACACCTCTAGGGTCTGCGTTTCGCGCAAGACTCTTTCCCAACGCGTTCGTCTTCTTTTCGTCACTGCGAAGTTGTTTCTGGAGTTGCAATGACTGCTCGTTCAGTTCCTTTTCGATCGCATTTCGGAGATGACCGTCGTTAGTCTTTGATGGAGATTTTCTGAAAGAACCCGCTATCGAATCGATTGCCAAACGAAGGGGCTTGAGGAGAGACCTGGCAGAGTTACCCGTCTGATCGAATTGACGATCCATCGTTGACAGGGACACTCGATCTTTTCCGAGCGTCACCTTTCGGTAATATCGGTTGTCTTTGAAGTCTAGAATCTGTTTCCGATGAAGCTGCAGTCTCATTTCTGACAGGATTCTCTGGCCTGCCAAACGCTCAAGCTCATCTTGGCTTCTCGGGACTATTTCCTTGCTGATCTCAAGTTCACTTCTAATCTTTTCAAGGAACAAGCATTCCCGAATATGTGAGCCTGCGAGACATTGTTGCTGAAGGTCATCGAGTTCACCTTTTTGAAAGGCGGGGGTTGGTAGTTTTAGGCCATTCGTCTTGTAATGTTTCCGGATTCTATTGGCGTTCTTTCTGACGGGGGATGACTCTTCCTTGAGCTTAAAGAAATCGGATTCTTCTTTGGCAAGTATGTTGTGCGTGATGGCATTTATCTGGCGTTGCTGGGCGGCTGCTTTTAGAGAGTCGTCGGGACTATTTGTTCCATGTTGTAGTTCCACCAGCGAGACTCTGTGCCGCTTTCGTTGAACGGGATCGGTTACCGGAAACTTTAGGCGGTCACGATGCTCGATTAGGAACGCGATTCGTTCCTCCCTAAATCTAAGCTGGTATTCAGCAAGGATGCCTCGGCGGAGAATTTGTCGTTCGTCCTCGTACCCATCTCGCGCATCTATTATGTGTACCTTGTCGGCTTTGTGGATCCTCGCATTATCATCCTGGCCTTTGCGTTTGGATTGCTCGAGCGATCGGCTTCCTGCCTCGACTAACTCCTGCAGCTTCGCCCTGGCGGATACTATTAAAATTCCATCGACGATCTGCTTTTCTCCATCGATAAGCTCGAAATGTGGAAGTGCCTCCCGGGGAATTTTGTTGAGAGATTTGCTCTGAACATCTCGGGTCAAATATTGCTTTTGAATTGCGATGTGTACATGTGGGTTTGCCGTGTTGAGATGGATCGCCCCCGCCCAGGCAAGCCGCTCGCTTTGGAGCCTATCTTCTAACTTCCCGATGGCGTGCCTTGTGACGATCTTTATTCGTCGTTTTCGTTCCTCGTCGGTCGAGCCAATCTGCAGAAAATCTGCTTGCCGAAATGAAAGTACCAGATGATGCAGATCGGCGTTTGAAGGGCGACCTTTGCCGCAATCTGACTTCAGGAAATTGTTCGCACTTCGAACTGTCAGATGTTCCGTAAATTCATTAAAAAGTTCTCGGCCACTTACCGACTCACTATTTGGCTCGATCTTGCTATGAGCGAGATAGTGAATCAGTCCGCGCGAACTGCCCCGCTTAGACTGAACGCTTGCTATAACTCTCATGAGGCGTCTGTGTGTTGAGCTATTTGCGGCAAAGATTCGATCCGCTGCTTCAGAATCTGGATCTTGGTTCCGAGGTAGCTTTTTGAGAGGGATTCGTCGCCGGTGACGTGTTCATGAAACAGGAGACACTTCTTTAGATCGGTGACGGCGTGGTCAATCAGGTCCGCCATTGCGGTCGAAGCGAGGACCACGCCTTGTTTCCGGTCGTTCGGTTGAGGCGACGTATATTCAATTAGTTTTGTGAAGACGAGATTGAGGGATGAGATCGACATGCTGGACATCGAGTAAATCTCGGTTGTAAGAGACGCTACTATTTGCAGTAGATCCGACAGGTTTTCCAACTCGGTTTCCACTCGTTCAACGCGGTCGCCGACCGCAATAAGGTTCTCCGTCAAGGAGAGATTGACACTCTCGTTTTGACGGCACGTCCGCACTAGCCAATCAAGCTTTTCCTGACAGCGGCCGGCAGCAAAGTGTTGCCGTCTCTCGTTCAATGCGAAATGGATCATTCTGCGGACTATGGCTGCCTTATTTTCTCCCGTTTCGGCTGAGATCTCTACGAGCTTTTTGTGGTCCTCATCGTAAGGCCTGACGCTTATCGGCCGGCCCTGCTTCGGCTCAATGTCGACCTTGATGCTGTTAATAATTTTTTCTCTATCTCGCTTTCTCATTCTTTCGGCTCTGATGGTGAACTATTGTCACTAAACAATGGTTTTGTAATTTTTCGGCCAGGAAGGAGTGAGCAAAACACGTGCCTTTTAATGCGCTTTCTGAAAAGTGTGCGGTTTGTAATTTTGGTGACAACGCGTAAACCATACGAGGTTCGATGTTTACGTGAATTACAAAGGGTGCTTTTTGGCCTATCCTGTCATACACCTGCAGCTGTAATTTTGTTTTTGATCAAGGCCCCGCTATCTGCCTCTTTTTTACGCCAAGAGCGGTTCGTTTATTCGCCGCCTGTTGCCCACAACTAGAATCACCCTCTGCTTCGGCACACCGATTGATCTTGACGGATGTGACAGTTAATTTACCGACCCGCAGGAGACCAACATTTAATGAATAATCAGCGTGATGTCACCCCCTCTACAAAACAGAATTCCGAACGGCCGCTGCTGCAGATCAACCGTCTCGTCTACGTAAAAGTGAGTACAAAGATACTTGAAGCGACCGATAAAAGACTGAAGCAATATTTGGAGTTCGCGTCAGCCGGTATGAACAGCGAAATTACCAATGACGATGTGATCGAGTACGCGCTAAACCACCTTTTCGAACGCGATCCGGCATTCAAAAGCTGGCTTAGAATCAAGCAGTAAACCCTAGAAATTAAGCTGAAAATGCTGAAGGTAATGTTCCAATCCCGTCGAATTTCGATGCCGGTATGAAAGACTGATGAGCTGTACTGTATCTGGAGATGACCTTCTCAAGTTCCATCTCGAACTCACCAATATCAAACTGTTCCGAACGATCCGATAGATGGCCGGAGAGCTGCTCCAAGTCATCTACCGAAAGATCGTTGCATACCGCCGACGAAGCACGAGCCAGACGGTCGGCAACTTCTTGAAATGGCACCCCGGAATGGCCTTTTTCCCACCGCCAGGTGATGTGATGGCCGTAGCATTCTTCGACCAGACGGGTCCAGAAAGGACGATTTGTTCTCATCCGATTCCGTCCCGCCATGGTATCAATCACATACTTTGAATCAGAGATTAACTCCACTCGGCAAGGCCTCCGAAGCTGCTCCAGGGCCTTTGCACACGCTAGGATCTCCGCCTGCTGATTAGTGATTTGTCCCAGGTATTTGGAGACCAGCTTGATCTCCAGGCGGTTCTGATCCAGCATTACTGCGCCGCAGCCTGCTGATGAATCTATCGCACCGTTTCTTGAGCACGATCCGTCAACATAGATCCTCACAAGAGGGGTATAGTCGTCCGCACTTCCAAATTCGCCTTTTCTGTCAATCAATCTGATAACACTCATTGTCCACCTCTCGTTTTTGCTTGCAAAGAAAAGGGGCGAGCATTGTTGCCGCGCCCCGTATTGCCCTCTCAGAACTGATCTACGAACGGCTCTTCGACAGCTGTTTCAGCATCAACTGGACCTGTGTGTTCGGGAACTTCGGGCACCGTGTTGTCGCCATTGGAATTCGATCCTTCCGCATTGTCTGACCGGCTTGATCCAACGAACTCGAATGAGAACAGCGAGACTTCCGCGCCTGACCGAGGCTCGCCCGTATCTGTGCTCCAGGGACTAAAGGAGAGCCTTCCGTGGATAAGAAGATGAGTTCCCTTCTTTACATGCTCGGCGATTGTCTCAGCCGTCTTTCCGAACGCGACGACGTTGAACCAGTGCGTGACCTGTACTCGCCCTTCCGGACCATTCTTGAATGAGTTTGAGGCGATCGGAAAACTGGCGACCGGCGTTCCTGTTTCTGTGTATCGAAGGCTCACATCGCGCCCCGTATTTCCGAGTATCGAGATATTTGCTGACATGGATTATTCTTGCTCCTTTTTTGGTTTATTTTTTCTCCGACCGGAACGGCAGCCGTCCAGTTAGCGAGAACCTTGAGGCGTTCCGCTTCACATACTGGCCGCCGCTCCTTTCGTCAGATACCTGTCTTCAACTTTTAGGCCGAAGGGATAACCTGGACGTGCTTTCGTTGAACGGATGGTTGAGTAATGAGGCTCGTCTGGATGAGCCGATTGGTCCGAACACTCACGTTCTTCAACTCGGCTTCTCTTGCCCTAACGGCATCCCAGAGTTTCTGTTTCTCCTGCCGCTTGAAGGCCTTAACCTCGGCGTCGTTGTAGAGAGCGAATTTGAGAAATCGGATCTGTCCGGGAGTGGCACTTTCGACTTTTCGCAACCACTGCCTTGCCTCTTTCGAGCACTGATCCTTGAGCCGAACCTCCTGCGATTTTGCAACAGTGTTGAGGGCGGTGAACTCCTTCAGCGAAAGCTTCTTTTGATCCTTGAAATCGGCATATGCCTTTTTCTTTAGATCGGCCACGTCGGCAGTATCCGTAGTCCCGCGGATCGCGAGATAAGTCTCCTGATATGTGTCATGACGAAGACTTCGCAGGTGGAAGTCGGAGTATTGTTTCTGCCAAAGAAGACGCAGAACGGAAGCAGCGTACTGCATTTCTTCGAAGTCGGGATTGATCTCCTGATCGACAAGGATCTCGATGTCGTTTCGTTTTCCGAATGAGTAGATGCGACGAGCCGAACGGATGACTTTCCGGTCGTATATCCGGTCCAGGGAGAGTGCCATCCATTCTTCGAACTCCTGGTCAGAGAATGGGTGTCTAGACGGCATCGACCAGCCTGCACAGTTGATCATTCTTCTCCCTTCCTGGACAGCACCGCCGCCAAGTGAATGACCAACAAAAAGCTTCGGGATCTGTGCGTAGAGCTCCCGCGATTCACCTGGAAGACAGTCCGCATCTATCTCACAATCGAGATCAAAAACGACCACCGAACGCTGTGACGAACTCATCGTTATACCGATCAATCCATTCTCATCGAACTGCTCAAGCTGCTCGAAAGTAGTGAAGTCACGATCAAGGTCTTCGATGGATTTATCGCCGGCGTCTAGGTAGAAATCAGCAAAGTCATCGAATATCATTCGGCTGATCTTCTGGCGGCCGACGCGTCTCAATACCGCCTGCATTTCGTCGTCAAAGTTTGGGCATCTCGGCGGAAGAGGTTTGCGGTTTCTGGCAACTTCCTTCACACGCCTCTGATCGGCAACACTGAGCTTTTGCTCAGTCGAATTTGATTCTTCGAAGTGGATTTCTCGGTCAGAAACCGTCGCCGTTACGGCCTCTAATTGCATACCGAGCAGGCCCATTTCCATGAGAACCTCGCTAACTCCCCGACGTCTGATCTCCCCGTAGTAGTAAGCAGCAATCTGCTCAAACTCATACTGGCCGGCATCGGGGCTGGCGATGGCTTTCACGCACTTAACGAACTCTTTCGCGTCCGTCTCGTCGTCAAGAACCTTCATCGCGTATTCGAGTGACATTATCCTCACTCTATCCAACGCTTCTGGCTCAAGTTCGTCTGCGATCCTGACAACTACATCTCCAAGAATCGCGAACTCTTCAAGTTCCCTTCTACGTAGCGGATTAAGCGCGAGGTGTGAACACCAGTCCTGCATCGGCGAACCGGTATTGACCGGTGAGAATGCCAGCATCGGATTATTCGGAGCATACTTTCTGAGCTGTTCAATGTTGATTCTTTCTGCCATAACTTCCTCTTCTAATCCGGCATTTCCGCCGGAGAACCCACGTTGCATTTGAGGGCCGCGAGTCCAAAACCCTGAATAAAATCACTTTCATTCAGGTTTGAAAATCCCTCTCATGCAGAGGTGGAGGTGTGTTTGAGTAACAGGACTAGGTCTCTTGTGAGGAAAGATTTCTTAAACGCTTTTGCAGGTAATCGAACGTAAGTGGTGCTCGGATTTCGAGTTGTGCTCGCCCGGTTCCGAGGCCATCTGCGGGCACTACAACTATCTGTTCAACGTCGGAACTCATCCGGGAAAGACGCTCGAATGCACTATCGATTGCCGCTTTGTTTTGTTCAAACTCTGCATCGGTAAAGAACGCTCCTTCGGTACTTCTCGGGAGTTTCTTGGTCGGTATCCCGATTGCATTCGGTTCGCTTCGCATTTGAGCAGCTTGGCCGCCAAAGCCGCGCCGGGCAAGGTTATCGCCAAAGAGGAAAATATGAGATCCCGATGTGCTCTGACGAACGATCGGGTGATCCATTTCATCTGCATGACGCGGTATCGCATACCACTTCCCAACGGAAAATAACTGCCACCTGAAGGGAATGTTCTCCCTCAAATGGCAGTTAGATTGATCTGTCTACTGTCCACCTATGGATCAATAGGCAGCGGCTTGCTGGATCTCGGTCGCTGCTGCCGGGGCCTGCTGCATTGCCGCTCCGTCTCCGTCTTCATCACGCCGTCCGGAAAGGAACTGGAACTCCTGAAGCACGATCTCCGCTCCGGCCTGCGGGGATTTGTTTTGATCCACCCACGGGTTAAAGGTCAGACGGCCCTGGACGTAGAGACGGCTGCCCTTTCGTACATAACGTGCGAGCGTCTCAGCCTGCTTGCCAAAGGCAGTCACACGGAACCAGTCGGTCTTCTCAACGCGTCCCTCCGCACCGTTTCGGAACGAGTTCGAGGCCATGGAAAAACTCGCCACGAGCGTGCCGTTATCAGTGATCTTTGTTTCCGGGGTCTTGCCGAGGTTGCCGATGATCGAAATATTTGCTGACATTTCTTGATTCTCCTATTGATTTAATCTTTCGAGGATCACACCGAGTGACGCCCCTCGAATCCTTCTCTGAAGGCACACTCTATCAGCCGCAATTTATTTCTTTTGTTTATCAAGTGATGCTGTGAACAGATGGACCTTAAGAATCGCGAAAGCGTGCTTTTGCGGCCAAAAGCCGGTGTCTGTAAAAGTGAAAAGACCACTTGAGAGGGCTTTCGCGTCCGGTAAGTGAGTTATCCGCTGAGAAACCAAATGCAAAATATCGTCAAGTAAACCTTTTGACGAATCCAGCACTTGAGGTGAGTTCTGGCCGCTAAGGACAATTCTAAATAGCTCCTCAATACCCTCAGGCCGACATCCCCCTTGACACTGGTGTTGGCTCAAGGGTGTAAGATTTGGCTTGTGGTTGAGAAGGGATCGTTACAGATCGGAGAGATAGCGGCGTTGGCGGACGTCAGCGTCGATACGGTTCGATATTACGAGAAGTTGAAATTGCTTCCGACTGCGGCACGGACAAATAGCGGCTACAGAGTGTTTTCGGTCGAGACGGCTGATCGCATCAGGTTCGTTAAACAAGCACAGGAAATGGGTTTTACTCTGGATGAGATAAAGCAACTCTTCATTTCGGGCGGCGGCGAGAATCAATGTAAAAATGTGCGCGACCTTATACGGGTTAAGTTAACTGAACTCGAAGATAAAATGCGGCAGATGAAGAGTTTTAAGGGCTTTCTAAGTCGACATCTTGTTGCATGTGAAAACGAATTGGACGCGCACGGAAAAGCGGCATCATGTCCGGTTCTCACGACAATTGAAACATCCAGAAAGTAAGCTAATTTTCGTATGGAAAAGTCTAATGTTTTTGTCAGCGGTGCAGTGCTTGCGGCCTTTGTCTCAAGCCTTTGCTGCGTGTTGCCGCTGATCGCAGTTATATTCGGGCTCGGTGCATTTGGCACAGCGGCGATCTTTGAATCTGTGCGCTATCCGATGATCGCGTTAGCATTCGCGGCCTTAGCGTATGGTTTTTATCGAGTCTATTTTCGACGCGAGGATTGTGCCGAGGGCGAGGCTTGTGCGACAAAGCCTGTTAGCCGTATCAACAAGATATTTCTTTGGATCGGAACTATCGTCATCGTCGCGTTTGCGTTCTCGCCGTCATATCTCGGTTATATCGCCGCGGCGATCACGAGCCCGGCCGCCCCGGCGGTTGAATCTGCTCCGATCGTTGTTCCTGTAGAAGCAGCAACGAAGAAAACTGTTGTTCTGCAAATTCGGGGTATGACTTGCGATGCGTGCGAAACGCACATTGAAGTTCCGCTTCGAAAGCTAAAGGGTGTCATATCAGCAGATGCGAACTACAAAGATCACAATGTAACCGTCGTTTACGATTCGGCTCAGATAACACTCGAGAAAATCAAAGAAGCAATTTTAGCGACCGGTTACGAGTTGATGTAAAAATATGGATTGTTGCTGTAGCGGTGCCGTAAAGGCGAACGGATCGGTGTTGGCGGCGTGTCAAATATGCGGCGAGCCTGGGCGAATTGTGGCCAAGCAAACGGTGGCTCACCACGTGATTAGCGAAAAACTCTCGTCAGTCGGCGACGCGGAGTATAGATTCTGTGGCTCGGCTGACTGTGACGTTGTCTATTATTCTGTCGACGGAAATATTTTTACTACGGACACTGTTCGCGAGCTGGTTACGACGAAAACGAAAGGCGATGACCGCCCGCTTTGTTACTGTTTCGGATTTACCGAGGGAAACCTACGGCAGGAAATAGTATTGAGAGGCGAGACAACTATTCCGGCTCAAGTCACCCAGTTCATAAAAGAAAAACTCTGTTCCTGTGAGATCCGCAATCCGGCCGGCTCATGCTGTCTTGGCGAAATGAACCGGACAGTGGAGCGAATTGGGAAACTCTATCATCAGGCGGGTTCTGAAAAAGCGATCAAGTAGCCGTTTGGGTCTTGAACTGCAAATTCTTTCATGCCATAGTCCATGGTTTCGGGCCCCCATGCGAATTCAACCTTGTCACGAAATTCTAGTGCGAGAGCGTCTACTCCATTGGTGAAAACATAGAACGTACCACCGCAAATCGGAGTCGCGGGTGTTCCACGCGGAGGTTCGGAATAAAACTCAAAAGTGATCTGTCCACGTGAAACCTCAGCCCATGTCGAACTCGTCTCCGCTCCGTCACAGCCTGTTACCTCGAAGCCGAGCTTGCGATAGAATGCCAAGGTCTCGCCCATGTCATAGACAAGGAGCGTAGGAACGAGTCGTTCGCTGGACGAGGTCTTTTCCATAGATCATCCTCATTGAACAAAGATCAATAAAACTCCGCATGGATCCCAGACATGACAGATCTTTGTATCGCCGATTATTTCCGGTTCGTCATAACGGGCATTTGAATAACTGCCGTCGTCAATAACCCTCTTCGCATGCTCATGCCACGCCTGAACATCATCAACATCGAATTTCATCATGAAATTCTCAGCCCAGTCTTTGACATAGTAATTCTGCAGACGAAATACCGCCCTACCAAGTCGGCAATCCATCGTTCCGCCCCACGCCTCGGTCAACTCAAAACCAAGTGCCGCGTAAAAACGCTTTGAGATCGCAAAATCTTCCGCCGGAGTGTACACGACCATTTCGTTAATTGTTGGGTTCATATTTGCCTGCAAAAATAACACCGGCGCCGATCGTGGTGCAACGCAAGGCGTCCTATTTTCTGACCATCGAGTGCTCGAAGTCGTTAGAAAATGCACGGTGTTGATTCGTTAAATCGTCAAGGTTTTAGCCTTATCATGTACGCCGGCTAGATGCCTTTCGACCAGAAATCGGATTGATCCGGTCGATGCGGTAGTTATGGTCGGTATGGGGACTGTCATTTAGGGTAGGAGGTGAATTTGAGGGGTATTTATTCTGACGATCAGATATCCCGGCAGGTTAGAAAATCTTCTGTAAGCAATGTATGAGCTCGATGCCCTTCCGACAGTTTTAATGTCCTAATTAATGCTAAATGGGACATTAAGACGTCTTGATTCCGTCCAAGAACGCAGAAATGTCCTATCTAATATTGAAATGTTCGAATATTACTGCCATAATGTCCTAAATACAGTAAATAGGACTTTGAAATGTCCTATTTAGGAATGTGAATCTCTGATGCGCGAACCAAAGAAGACTGCCGAACTCGAAACCATTATTCTGACTTTGCTCAACCGCGACTCGGAGGTAAGCATCCGTTCAATCGCCGCAGCTGCAGGTTTATCAAAGGACGACGACACCGAACGAAAAGCGATCCGACGGGCGTTGCTATCTCTGGAAGAGCAGAAGCTGATCGTTCCGGAAGGCGCGGCCCGCTCCCGCGTCTACGTATTGACCAGCCAACCCGCGGACGGTGGGCCTCCAACCGAAGCGATCGCAGACAAACTCGGCTATTTCAAAGGAATTGAACTATCGCCCGACTCGAAGGCTCTTCTGGAATATGTCTCCAAGGATGTAAAGGAGCGCACGCCGGTAGGATACGATCAGGATTTTCTGCGCTCTTACGAACCCAATCAATCCTTCTATCTGCCTCCCGATAAGCGCGAGAAGTTAGCAGCGATCGGGCGCGTGGAAGCTATCGACCGCCCGGCCGGCACATACGCTAGAAATATATTAGACCGGCTGCTGATCGATTTGTCATGGAACTCGAGCCGGCTCGAAGGGAACACATACTCCCTTCTTGAAACCAAGCGCTTGATCGAACTCGGAGAGACCGCCATCGGAAAAGATGCGTCCGAAGCCCAGATGATCCTGAACCACAAGGGGGCAATCGAATATATCGTCGAATCCTCCGAAGATGAGCAGATCACGACTCACGAGATCTATAGCATTCACGCTCTCCTATCCGAGAATCTTCTTGGGGACCCGGCCGCGTCGGGCCGCCTTCGTACGATCATTGTGGGTATCGGAGGGAGTACTTATGTTCCGCTCGAAAATCCGCAGGTTTTGCGGCAGTGTTTCGAGCTGTTCGTCGAGAAACTCAATGCAATTGAAGACCCTTTCGAACAGTCTTTATTTTCGATAATCCATTTGTCCTACCTACAGGCATTTGAGGACGTGAACAAGAGGACGGCGAGGTTGGTGGCCAACGTACCTTTGATAAAGGAAAACCTAAAGCCTCTCTCATTCATGGAAGTCGATCCGACCGCGTATGTGAGCGCCCTTCTGGGCGTCTACGAAAGGAACGATGTAAGTCTGATCCGCGATCTTTACATTTGGGCTTACAACCGCTCCTCACAACGCTACACCGCCATTCAGCAAGCTATGGGTGAACCGAACTTGTTGAAGCTGCGTTATAGGTCCACGATTCAGGAGATCGTGCGAACGATAATTCTCGAAAAGGTCGCTGGCTCCGACGTCGTACAAAAGATCCGCGATCTGATCGAAGCGAACGGTGTCGTGGAGGCGGATCGGGCTGAACTTTTCAATCTGATCGAGACCGAGATCATTAGCCTTCATGATGGAAGCATCGCAAGATTCAAGGTTCGGCCAAGTGAGTATCAGGCCTGGAAAGACTTGCAGCGGTGAGTTCTCAAGATCAAGCGCGATGAGGACCAGGGGGATTTGCATGGGGGTATCGGTCCGTTTTTGAACCAAAAGTGGTTTATTTTTGCACCAAGAGACGCAGAAATGCACCACGGATACGCCGCCTCGATCAATGCTCCATCCGCTTTAGATTCTGGATGAGACCGGAGCGGCTTATTCCCAGTTCGCGTTCCGCTTTCGTCTGGTTGTGCTTGTGATTCTCAAGTGCTGCTTTTAACAATTCGGTCTCAATTCTTTCGAGGTATTCTTCCAGCTTGTCACCCGCGACAAACGGCGGCCATCCTCCCGGTGAAACTGGCGAGGACGGTGAATGGTTTAGTACGTTCATCTTTTTATTAAGCCGGTTTTCAACGATCTCTCGCGTCAAGGTTATTTCGGCGCTTTTTGCTGCTTTGCCGATAGAGACAATTGCATCGACGCACACCTTTTCCACGAACGCGCGAAGCTCACGAATGTTGCCAAACCAACGATCGTTCTCAAGCAAATTCAGAACCGGTCGATCTG